>SCQT01000234.1 GCA_004322015.1 Chitinophagaceae bacterium | reverse complement strand
GGCTTGCTGAAATTCACAGGCTGCGTCCACAGACGCTTTGGAAAGCAATCCCGATCCGGCTGTGTTGAAATAGATTTGTTTCTGGCTATTCGAAGACATGTTCTGTAACGTCTGTATATTGAATTTTCATTACCTGGACTACCAACTAATTATATAATTATTTATCCTGCATTATCCTCTTATTTCCCTGCAGAAATCACATTCGCATAATACACACACACTTTTCTCATCAAACATAATTCACATTTTGGCGTAGGCCTGCATATCTCCCTTCCTAAAAATGACATGGCCATGCCGGCATCCCACTCTGTTTGGGGTAAAGCATCCATGATCTGTTTTTCAATTTTTTTCGGATCCGTTCCGGATGCAATGCCTAATCGCGGAGCCACTCTCACCACATGCAAGTCCACTATTACGCCTTCCGGCTCTTTTCCCGATTCTCTTAAAATGACATTCGCAGATTTTCTGCCTATACCCGGTAATGCCGTCAATCCATCCAGCGTCATCGGGATATGGCTGTCTTTCTTAACAGTTTGCGCTATTTCCATCAGCCACTTTGTTTTATTACCAAAGTTCCTGACTTTACCGATAATGGCATGCAGGGATGCTTCCGTAGCGCGGGAAAGCGACTGCATATCAGGAAACTTTTCGAATAACTGCGGCGCTATTTCGTTAATATGCCTGTCAGAATCCTGCGCCGACAGGATCACCATCACTATTAATTGATAAGTGTTTTTGTAATCGAGCGGATGTTTTTTGTCTTTGTATTTTTCAATGAGCGGCAGCATGGCTTGCGGCCAGTTAACGTTGGCGGGCATAGTGAGTATTTTTTTATAAAGTGATGACAAAGTTACCTTTTATGCTGCATATTCTGAAGGAATTGATTTCACCATCTTTCTTTTCCGTAAATTTGACAAACACCAAAATTTAAAATATGTCCACTGTTCCAAAGCATGTTATTCATGCTCCGCATGGCAGTCTATTACATTGCAAAGGCTGGGTACAGGAAGCGGCTTACCGGATGATACAAAATAACCTGGATCCCGATGTAGCGGAAAAACCGGATGAATTAATAGTATATGGAGGAAGCGGAAAGGCTGCCCGCAACTGGGAGTGTTTTGATAAAATATTGAAATGCTTGCAAACATTGGAAGATGATGAAACACTGTTGGTTCAGTCGGGCAAACCGGTGGGTATCTTACGCTCACATAAAGATGCACCGCGCATTTTAATTGCCAATGCTAATTTAGTCGGGCACTGGGCCCACTGGAAATATTTCCGGGAGCTGGAAAAGAAAGGATTGATCATGTATGGGCAAATGACTGCAGGCAGTTGGATTTATATAGGATCACAGGGTATAGTGCAGGGGACTTATGAAACATTCTTATCCTTAGCTCATAAACATTACGGCGGCACACTAAAAAATAAGTTATGCGTGACTGCGGGGCTTGGCGGGATGGGTGGCGCCCAGCCTTTGGCCATCACGATGAATGAAGGGGTATGCTTAGCGGCGGAAGCGGAAGAATGGCGCATAAGAAAAAGAATAGAAACGCATTATTTAGATGCAATGACATTGGATATTGAGGAAGGGATAGATCATGCGTTAAAAGCCAAAGAGAAAGGAAAAGCCGTTTCTATCGGTGTACGTTGTAATGCAGTAGAACTATTGCAGAGATTGATTGATCGGAATATTATTCCGGATGCGCTCACCGATCAGACTTCCGCCCATGATCCGCTGAATGGTTATTTCCCTGAAGGCATGAGTGTGGAGGAGGCTAAAATTTTGCGCGAAAAAGACCCCGATACTTATTTGAAATATGCACATGAAACTATTTGCAAACATGTACAATTGATGCTTGAATTACAAAAAAGGGGGGCTGTCACTTTTGATTATGGAAATAATATCCGCGGCGAAGCCCTGGCACACGGTGTTAAAAATGCTTTCGGCTTCCCGGGATTTGTCCCTGAATACATCCGTCCGTTATTTTGCGAAGGCAAAGGGCCATTTCGCTGGGTGGCGCTAAGCGGAGATCCCGAGGATATTTATACCACCGATGAAGCATTGATCAGCCTTTTCCCTGAAAATAAAGGATTGCACCGCTGGTTGAAAATGGCAAGAGAAAGGATCGTTTTCCAGGGTTTACCCGCACGTATTTGCTGGCTGGGAATGGGTGAAAGAGAAAAAGCGGGAGTTTTATTTAATGATTTAGTTAAAAGCGGAAAAGTAAAAGCGCCTGTTGTTATCGGCCGCGATCATTTGGACGCCGGTTCTGTGGCTTCTCCCAACCGGGAAACAGAAAATATGAAAGACGGCAGTGATGCAATTGCAGACTGGCCCGTCTTGAATGCCCTGATCAATACTGCAGGAGGAGCAGGCTGGGTGAGCTTTCATCACGGCGGCGGGGTCGGGATCGGCTATTCTTTGCATGCAGGCATGGTGATCGTTGCTGACGGGACACCTGATGCAGAGCGAAGGTTGCGGCGGGTATTATTCAATGACCCGGCTTTAGGTGTTATCCGGCATGCAGATGCAGGATATGACCCGGCAGAAAAAACAAGTAAGCAATTCGGTTTGAATATTTAACAAATTTAAGTACAGTTTTTGCTCATTTTATTAAAAATAATGAAGATGAAAATCCAGGATACAGGTAAATGGGTGTTTGCTCTTTTTATATTCGCATTAATGCCTTGTTTTGTGCATGCTCAGAACAGGCAAGCCGAAAGAGAACGAAAAAAAGAGGTCATTCAGAATAAGATCCAAACACAACGTTTTATCTTCAACGCCCGGCAAGTTATTCCTATTCGCGGCAGAAGCAGAAATGTCACTACAGATAATTACGATCTGAAAATAACGCCTGATACGGTAATTGCTTATCTTCCCTATTTCGGGAGGGCTTACGTAGCGCCCATGGATCCTTCTAAAGGTGGTATTCAGTTCACTTCCACCAAGTTCCAATATTCCAAGGCTGTTGCGAAAAAAGGCGGATGGAACATTGTGATCAGACCGGAAGACGTGAGTGATGTAAGGCAACTCTCGTTGAGCATTTCAAGTGACGGTTATGCTTCGCTGCAAGTGATCAGCAACCACCGGGATCCTATTTCTTTTAACGGAGTGATCGGAGAAAAGTAAAACCGGCATGTGTAATTTCACCGGCTATTTGTACTTTTGCTCCTTAATTAAAAATTCCGGGGGCCAAAGAATGTCCCGTTACTCAAAATCAATATTATGTCTTTACTTGTAGTCGGCTCTATGGCTTTTGATGCTATCGAAACCCCTTTCCATAAATCAGAAAAAATCGTCGGCGGCGCTGCCACTTATATTTCACTGGCTGCTGCTAATTTTGTAACTCCGGTTAATATAGTTTCTGTGGTGGGTTATGATTTCCCTAAAGAAGAAATGCAAGACCTGCGTTCCAGAAAAATAATCTTAGATGGCGTGGAAATGAAAAAAGATCAGCGATCTTTTTTCTGGTCCGGAAAATACCATCTGGATATGAATGCGCGGGATACATTAGTTACTGAATTAAACGTGTTAGCTGATTTTAAACCGGTAGTTCCGGACAGTTATCAAAGCAGTGAATTTTTGTTGTTAGGGAATCTGAATCCGAGTGTTCAGATCAGCGTGATCAACCAGATGCGGAAACGCCCCAAACTGATAGCTTTAGACACGATGAATTTCTGGATGGATACCGCCATGGATGAATTAAGCCAGGTGCTGAAGATGATAGATATTTTATTGATCAATGACAGTGAAGCCCGTCAGCTTTCGGGAGAATATTCCATCGTTAAAGCCGCCAACAAGATTTTCGAAATGGGTCCTAAGTTCATAGTAATAAAGAAAGGAGAACACGGGGCTTTGCTCTTTAATAAACGTAATGCTTTTTATGCACCGGCATTGCCATTAGAAGATGTGTTTGATCCAACCGGAGCCGGTGACACTTTTGCGGGCGGATTTATGGGTTATCTGGCGCATACGCGGGACATCTCTTTTGAAAATATGAAAACCGGTGTCATCACCGGCTCTGCGATGGCCTCCTTCTGTGTGGAAAAATTCGGGACGGAAAGATTAAGGGATCTCACCCATGAAGATATTGAAAACCGCATCCGTCAATTTGTGGACCTCGTCCATTTTGACATTGAATTGGTGTAACAGCGTGATTCAGAGATAATCTGAGTAAAGCGCACGGTAACCCATGGCAAATGATGGCCGGGGTTTACTTCTTCACCATTGCTTCATGTGTATCCGGCACAAAATCCAATACTGCCGAGTTCATGCAATAACGTAATCCCGTAGGCGCCGGTCCGTCATTGAAGACATGCCCCAGGTGAGCGCCGCAACGTGCACAGATCACCTCCGTCCGGTCCATTCCAAAACTATGGTCGGGCTTATAAATGACGGCATTTTTCCGTGACGGCTCAAAAAAACTGGGCCATCCGCACGTGCTGGCAAATTTCGCGGTGGAATAAAAAAGCTTGTTGCCGCACACGGCACAATAATAAGTCCCCACACCTTTATAATCCCAATATTTCCCCGTAAAAGGATGTTCCGTGCCTTTTTCGAAAGCGACATCATACATTTCAGGCGGAAGGATCTTTTTCCATTCTGATAAAGGCACATGAAGTTTGGTAGTATCCGTCCTCGAATAGTACGGATTTTTTTCGTGGATTGTTTCTGCAGTTTCCATGATTTTACTTTGATTGTTTTGAGCAATAGTTCCCCCGTTGGAATAAGTACATCCTCCAAAAAGAAAGGGAACCAGCAGTGTGATCATTACAGATTGATAGTTCATGTGGAATTAATTATAGTTAACAACTCAACGCATTTTTAGTTAAACATTTCCTGATTTATGTACGAAAAATACAAAGACGGAGATTTAAAAATTCTGTTAAGCTTCCTTTAGGGGAAAGTTTATGATTTTAAAATAATTAATGCTCTCAGGTAAAAGATCCGATTTGTTTTGTATGAATATAAAATTTTAGATATTGTCTAATATATAGTTTTATCCTTAACAGCTCATTAAATTTGTTTTTATTATCTTTGCACCCTTTAAATGACAGCCACTATGTTGAATTTAATTCTCTTTGGACCTCCGGGCAGCGGTAAAGGGACACAAAGCCAGTTAGTGATTGAGAAATATGGCTTAATTCATATTTCGACAGGGGAATTGCTTCGCAATGAGATCAGTATCGGTACCCCTTTGGGTCAGGAAGCGGAACAATTCATCCAGAAAGGGCAATTGGTGCCGGATGAAGTGGTGATCGGAATGCTCAGCACTGTGCTGGAGAAACATCCGCGTTCCAAGGGATATATTTTTGACGGCTTCCCGCGTACTGCCGCCCAGTCGGAAGCTTTGGATAAATTACTTTCACTGCGCAAAACGGCTATTACCAAGGTTTTATCGCTGGAGGTTCCCGAAGATGAGCTTGTACGGCGACTTTTGGAACGTGGGAAAACCTCAGGCCGTGTGGACGATGCCAATGAAGAAATAATAAGGGCCCGCATAGTAGAATATCATAACAAAACGGTTCCTGTGGCCGATCATTATGCACGCGTGGGAAAATTCAAAAAAGTAAAAGGCGATGGTACTATCGAAGAAACGTTTGAATTGTTGTGTAATGAAATAGACTCGTTGGTAGCAGTTGAAGCCTGATTCACGATCCGAAACTTCGGATGATGATTCTCTTTAAAAATCAATACTCCCGTTCCACCATTCTTTATCGAAAGACGCATGATATTTTTCATAAAAATGAATGGCTGGCTCATTCCATTCCAACACTTGCCAAATCATTCCATTAAAATGCCTTTGCTTCCCTTCTTCTATCAGTTTATCAAATAACATTTTCCCAATCCCTTTTCCGCGATATTCTTTTGAAACGATTATATCTTCCAGGTACATTCGCTGCCCCTTCCAGGTGGAATAACGAATATAATACAATGCAAATCCTACAATCAAAGGTTTATTATTTTCCCTCTCCTCTGGGGAGGGATTAAGGGTGGGGCTAGAGAGGCTTTCAGCCACAAAAGCCCACCACACAGGATGCTTTCCGAAACCACTTTCTATAAAATGCGCTAAAGAAACCGTCACCTCATCAGGCGCTTTTTCGTATTCGGCTAATTCTTTTACCAATTCCAATAAACGGGGACAATCTTTTTTTTGTGCGCGGCGGATAATAACAGACATAAGAACAAAGATAGGGTAATTTATTTCCGGAATTACGCATGGTTCCGCCCGCCTGTATTTTATACAAACGGCACTTTGCTTACCTGGGCCTTCACATTCTTATCCCGGATCCGGATGAAAATCGCCGTTCCCTGATCAGCAAATCCTGTTTTCACATATCCCAGACCAATCGCTTTATTTAATGAGGGGGATTGTGTTCCCGAAGTGACTCTGCCAATCTGACTCCCATCTTTATCTACAATAGGATAATCATGCCGGGGTATTCCGCGTTCTGTCATCTCAAAGCCTACTAATTTTTTTGTAACTCCTGTCGTTTTTTGCCTTTGCAGGATATCTTTTGCAGTAAACTCCTTACTGAATTTAGTGATCCAGCCCAATCCCGCCTCCAATGGGGAGGTATTGTCATCTATGTCATT
>SCQT01000233.1 GCA_004322015.1 Chitinophagaceae bacterium | reverse complement strand
GGAAACTCTTTCCGTCTGTGACCAGGCACTGGCAGAAGCCTGGAATACTCCCAGAAAAGTCAGTAGGACAGCCAGTTTCATTGCGATGAACATTTTCGCCTCTTTTGAATAAAAAAGGCGTAGCTTGTGGTGAATATTTTTTATCATATCTTTGAATTGGAAGTGACGCTGATGCCGGATCCTGCAAGAAAAAGCATCAGCAAATTAATTTCCGTTTCCCCTTTCTGCAGCGTTATGCCCGGAAAGGGGTTTTTATTGAATATGTGTTAAAAATATTCAGGAGGACTGTTTTCTTTGATCTTAGATATCATCATTTTTTATTTTAAGGATAAATAATCACTTTATTCCCGATAATGGTATAATCAAACTGCAGAGTTAGTTGTAATGCTTTCAGCGCTTCCTGCAGAGATTCCTTTTGTAAATAGCCATTCAGCTTTTTATTGCGTAACGATGTGTCTCTGAATGTGATCGTGATATTATATTTATGTTCCATCGCAGTGGCCACATCTGCAAAAGTCTCATCCCTAAACAACAGTACGCCCTCTTTCCATGAAGAATAAAATGATGTATCCACTTCACTGATGTTCAGCCTGCCGGATAAATAATTCATGGTCACTTTCTCTCCGGGAATGAGATGCTTCGATATTTTCCTGTTGTCTGCTTCAGTAGTAAACATAATACTTCCCTGTGTCAACACTGCTTCAGTAACCGGATCGCGGGGATAGGCAGTCACATCAAAACGCGTCCCGAGGACTTTAATAGTGGCATGATCCGTTTTCACTATAAAGGGCTTCTCAGGATCATGACTGATATCAAAAAAGGCCTGTCCGCTCAGGTATAAAATACGTGCTGCATTATTTTCATTATCATAACGAATGGTAGTATTGCTGTTGAGCCAGACAACAGAACCATCGCTAAGCCTCAGCTTCTTCTGCTGTCCGGGAGCTGTGGATATAATGATCCTGTTCTTTTCGTACGAGAAAGAATCGGCTCCTTCTTTTGGGACTTCCGATACACTTATATCTTTTACATCTTTTAAAGAAAGAACATGTTTATCAGACATTTTCCACCATAAGCCTGTCCCTATAAGCACCAGCATAACAGCGGCCATACTGCCACTGATTATCACAATCTTTTTAAAGAAATTACGCCGGGCGCTGTTCTTGCTTAAATCTCCGTTTTCAGCAGCTGCCCTCTTTTCCATCAAGGCTTTCCAACCCTTATCTACATCAAATCTGAATAGATTTGTGGCAGTACTCACGGTATGCCATAAATCCCATAATCGCTCAAATTCCCTAAAATGTTCAGGATCCTCCTCCAACCATCTTTCAATCTCTTCTGTCTCCTTTTCATCGGTTTCACCTGCAATATATTTTGATAGTAATTCTTTCATCGTTTCCGTTAGTGGAAGAAATTCTCAAAGGACCTCTGAATACCTTTCCTTATATAAGGACAGTTGTGTTTGCCTTTACCCTGACAACGCAAAAATATTTTTTTCAGGATTGTAAAATTTGAATACAATGATTACTTTAGCCTCTCCTATGAAACAAATGACTGCACAATCTTTTGACAATTTCGATGAGAAAGAGCTTGTGACGCTGTTGCAAAAGGACAATATATATGCGTATGAACTTATTTTCCGAAGATATTATGTAAGCCTTTGCGGCTTTGCGACTCGTTTCATGCAGCACCCTGAGGATGCAGAAGAAATAGTTCAAAATATATTTCTTAAACTATGGGAAAATAAAGATACTATACAAATCCACCTCTCGCTAAAATCTTATCTTTTTCGTGCCACTTATAATGCCTGTAATAATGAACTTTCACATGACAGGATCAAAAAAAGATATATTGCCTATGCAAAGGATACCTTATTAAAGAATGAATGCTTCTCTGACCCTGTAACAGACAGCCTCGCATACAAAGAGCTGAATGATGCCATCACAGAAGCTATCGAAAAGCTTCCCAATTCCTGTAAAGATATCTTTAAAATGAGCCGTTTCGACGGGTTGAAATATGCGGAGATCGCTTCTCAACTAAATATTTCTGTAAAAACCGTAGAAACCCAAATATCGCGCGCCCTGGCAAAGTTAAGAGAAGGGCTAAAGGAATTTATGGTTGATAAATAACTTCCCTTCCACTTCGCAGAAAAAATGGTAGCTCAGGAAACGGGATACTTCCTGTTTCAGAATAAGGTGGAATTATTTTACAAATGTATCGCCTCGCCGTATGCCGCTTCTATCGCATCTTTTACGGATTCGCTGATAGTCGGGTGGGGGTGAATGGAATTGAGCACTTCCTGATACGTAGTCTCCAATTTTCTTCCAAGAACGGTTTCCGCAATTAATTCCGTTACATTATACCCGATCATGTGGGAACCGAGCCATTCACCGTATTTGGCATCGAAGATCACTTTGATAAAGCCTTCAGTAGCGCCTGCTGCTGTCGCTTTTCCCGAGGCAGACAGCGGAAATTTCCCTACCTTTATTTCATAACCGGCCTCTTTTGCCGCCTTTTCGGTATAACCCACGGATGCAATTTCAGGAGAACAATACGTACAGCCGGGTACGTTATTATAATCCAAAGGCTCAGGCTGATGCTTGTACTTCTTTTCAGTGAAAGCGATACTTTCCACACAGATAATTCCTTCCTTGGAGGCCACATGCGCCAAAGCCTGCCCGGGAGCACAATCCCCAATAGCATAAATACCCGGTACATTGGTCTGATAATATTTATCAACGACTATCTTTCCTCGTTCAGTTTTGATACCCAGTGTTTCCAATCCGATATTTTCAATATTGGCAACTACCCCCACGGCACTCAACAGAATATCCGCTTCCAAAGTAACTTCACCATCTTTCGTTTTTACTTTAGCCTTTACACCCTTACCGGAAGTATCCACGCTCGTTACTTCAGAAGAAGTCATGATGTCAATCCCTTTCTTCTTATAAGATTTCTCTAATTCTTTGGAGACTTCTTCATCTTCCACCGGCACTATGCGCGGCAGGAATTCCACAATAGTCACTTTAGTGCCAATGCTGTTATAAAAATAACCAAACTCGACACCGATAGCGCCCGAACCTACAATGATCATGGATCCCGGCTGTTTATCCAGCACCATCGCTTCACGATAGCCGATGATCTTTTTATGATCAATCTTCATACCGGGCAATTCTTTCGAACGGCCGCCCGTTGCAATGATGATATGCTTCGCTTCATATACCGTTGCCTTGCCATCTTTATCCGTCACTTCTACTTTACCCTTTGTCTGCAATTTTCCCGTTCCTGTAAGTACATCAATTTTATTCTTACGCATCAGGAACTGAACACCCTTACTCATTTTATCGGCAGATTTTCTGCTGCGTTGCACGATGACAGGAAAATCCGGTTTGGGATCGGATAAGGTAATGCCATAATCCTGGGAATGCAACGCATATTCCATCACCTGCGCGCTTTTCAATAATGCTTTCGTGGGAATACATCCCCAGTTCAGGCAGATGCCGCCCAATGATTCTCTTTCTACAATAGCTGTTTTAAAACCTAATTGTGATGCGCGGATGGCAGCCACATAGCCGCCGGGGCCGCTCCCTATAACGATGACATCGTAAGCCATAAAATTTTTTTAAATGATTAAAACCGGTCAAAGGTAGGGAAAATCTTGTTTCCGGTTCCTTGTTTCTGGTCAAAAAACAGTTCAATAAATTGTTGTTTATTCTTGCTACTGCTTACCTGCTGCATACTGCCCACTGCATACTGCCACTGCTTCCATGCCTAACTTAAATATTTCCCCACGATCGGCACTCTCCTTCCGGCGCCAAATGCCTTGCAGGAAACCCGGATGATGGGACAAAATTGATTACGTTTATACTCATTAGTGTTGACCAGCTTCAGAATACGTTTCACTAAATTTTCCTCATATCCCTGTGCAATGATTTCCTGTGGCCCCTGACGATGCTCAATGTATTGGTATAAGACAGGATCCAGTACCTCATATTCAGGAAGGCTGTCGCTGTCCTTTTGATCAGGCCTTAATTCGGCAGAAGGCGCTTTATGTAAAATATTTTCAGGGATGATCTCTTTGTTCCTGTTGATATAGCTTGCCAAAGCATACATCTGTGTTTTATACACATCTCCCAACACACTTAATCCGCCTGCCATATCTCCGTACAAGGTTCCATATCCGGTAGATAATTCGCTTTTATTGGATGTATTCAATAAAATATAGCTGAATTTGTTGGCTAATGACATCAGTATATTTCCTCTTGTACGTGCCTGTATATTTTCTTCGGTCACATTGAACGGAAGATCGTGGAATTGAGGCTTTAAAGTATGCAAAAATGATTGGTATATTTCATTAATCGGAATAATGTCATAGGGATTACCTAAATTCTTGGACAGTTGAACTGCATCATTTACCGAATGATCGCTTGAAAAAGGAGAAGGCATCATCACCGCATGCACGTTCTCATTCCCCAAAGCGGCACAGGCTAAAGATAAAGCCACCGCGCTGTCAATCCCACCGGACGAGCCCACTATCGCCCGGGTGAATTTCATTTTATAAAAATAATCATGAATGCTCATCACTAAGGCATCATAGATACGATCTGTATGTCTCTCAGGATCATAAGGCAATCTGGAATGCTGGCTCATGGTAAGCGCAGGCATATTACCGGTTGCCAAATGGACTGCGTTTTTTGGAGACTCTTTTCCGGTACGAATGAATGGGGATTCCGGACCCGAAGAGGTGTGAACCAGTTCATTCAGATCATAACCGGTAATCTCCTCCTTAAAAAGGGTGAGAGATTTCTTTACTTTCCCTGAAGCATCTACGATCATGGATCCGCCGTCAAACACCATTTCTGTTTGTGAACCGACCGTATTACAATAATACATGGGCAAACGGTATTTCTGTACATTCGCCTGTATGACTGCCGATCTTTTTTCACTCTGATCATAATCAAAAGGTGATGCCGAAATATTGATCATGACATCCGGTTGTTGTTCCATTAATTTATCCATCGGACAAATCCGGTATAAAGGATCATCACCCAGGTTCCATATATCTTCACATATTGTAACCGCTAATTTTTTCCCTTTAAATTCTATTATTTTCCAGTCAAAAGCCGGTTCAAAATAACGGTATTCATCAAAAATATCATAGGTAGGGAGGCATGTTTTATGAACGATCTGCTGTACTTTTCCGTCAAATAAAAACCAGGCGGCATTAAACAGATCTTTCCCTTCGGGAACCGGATTACGGCAGGGCGCCCCTACGAGGATCGCCATGTCTTTCGAATAGGGTTTTAACTTTTCGATACTTTCTTCGCACTGACGGATAAAATCTTCAAATTCCAAAAAATCGCGGGGCGGATAACCGCAAACGGATAGTTCAGAAAATACGATGAGATCGGCATGTTGTTTTTTGACACTCTCAACACCGGTGATGATCTTTTTAAGATTTCCCTCAAAATCGCCTATCAGATAATTTTGCTGTGCTAAGAAAATATTCATGGACACGTTTTTCAAAAATAAAATATGAACAAAAATAGATTAAATTTAAGTTTGAACAGGGCTAAAGATATCCTTTACTAAAAATTTATTATATAATTTCACACGCTCAAAGACGTTTATTTGTCATGCATAAAATTCATCTTGTTTTATTTTGTTTATTGAGTATTTTCATTATTTCCGGCTGCCATTCGTCCGGACAAAAGCCTCCTGATGTAAGCCATATCGTCATTTCTTCCGTTCATATTCAGCGTTTCGACCGGGAGTTTATGCAGATTGACAGCAATCATGTGTTGCAAGGACTCTCTCAGTTAAATGAAAAATATCCCGTTTTTATGCCGGTGTATTTAGAAAACATCATGAACTTCGGCCCTTTTTCTGATACCAGCAGTATTCTAAGGATCGAAGTACATTCATTCATTACTGCCATAGATGTTCAAAGATTACAGGATACGATAGACAAGCATTTCCCTTCCATGACGAAATACGAAAAGGAATTACAGCAGGGATTCCGGTATATCAAATATTATTTTCCCGCATTCAGGCCACCTAATATAGTGACTTTCGAATCGGGCCTGGCAAACTATGGCGCCATTACGGCAGATTCTGTTCTGGGTATCGGATTAGATATGTTCCTCGGGCCGGATTTTATTCCTTACACCAAAGTTTCCAATCCATATCCTGATTATATGCTCAGGCAGTTCTCAGCGGAATTTATTCCGGCAGATTGTTTTAAGGTTATAGAACAGCAAATGTTTCCCTTATCACAAAGCGGCACCCTGTTAGATCAGATGGTGGCTTATGGCAAACAATTACATTTTTTAGATAAGGTAATGCCCTATGCACCAGACAGCATCAAGACAGGATTTACACAATTTCAACTGAACTGGTGCAAAAAGAATGAGCAATATATCTGGCAATATTTTGTCCAGAATAATTTGCTGTATACACATGATATGCAAAAGATACTGCATTATATAGGACCGGGGCCTAATACCCGCGGGATGCCTGCGGTTTCGCCCGGGAATATCGGTAGCTGGGTCGGATGGCAAATAGTCAGGAAATACATGAATGAACATCCGGGAACCACTTTGGCGCAACTGATGCATCTGGATAACTCCCAACAATTACTCTCCGAAGCGCGTTATAATCCCCACTGACACCGAACCCTTAAATTAATGTAAATTTGCAGATTAAATGGACAGCGTGGATAATAAACCCGTAAAAAAAAATATATTCGATTTTTCCCTGCTGAGAAGGATATTCAGCTATGCATCACCTTATAAAAAACAATTTTACCTGAGTGTTGCATTGGCTATTTTGCTGGCGGTGATTTCCCCTGTCCGTCCCTATCTGATACAGGTAACTGTGGATAAATATATTACCAACAGCCTGATCAGGATGGTGGTAGATATTACTATTTTACAGATCGGATTGCTGCTGATAGAAACCTTCATGCAGTTTAGCTTTACATTTATTACAAGCTGGCTCGGACAGGCGGTGATCAAAGATCTGCGTATGGATGTGTATAAAAAAGTAATCAGGCAGAACCTGCATTTCTTCGACCGCACACCCATTGGAACACTGACCACCAGAACGATCAATGACATTGAAGCCATCAATGAAATTTTTTCGGAAGGCCTGATTTCCATAATTTCAGATCTGCTGATGATACTGGCTATTCTGGTTGTCATGTTGTGGACCGACTGGAAGCTCACCCTGATCAGCTTGTCTGTATTTCCCATACTGATCATTGCCACTTATATTTTTAAAGAAAGCGTTAATAAAGCCTTTTTTAAGGTACGTAATGCCATTGCTGCCCTGAATGCCTTTGTGCAGGAACACCTTACAGGAATGTTCGTGGTGCAGGCTTTTGCGTCGGAAAAAAGGGAATATAAAAAATTCAGGGCTATCAACTATGATCTTAGGAAAGCTAATATTGAAGGTATTTTTGCCTATTCGGTCTTCTACCCGGTGGTGGAGATCATATCGGCGCTGTCCATCGGATTATTGGTCTGGTATGGTTCTTCACAAGTGTTGCATTATCATGGCTCTTTCGGGGTGATCATTGGATTTGTGCTATATATCAATATGCTGTTCCGGCCCCTGCGAAATCTGGCGGATAAGTTTAATACGCTGCAAATGGGCATGGTAGCCAGTGAGCGCGTTTTTAAAATATTGGACAGCAATGATTTTATGCCGGATAACGGAAAATTTGCCCCCTCCGTGATGGCAGGAAGTATCAGATTCGACCACGTATGGTTTGCATACAAAGACGAGCATTATGTGCTGAAAGATATTTCATTTGAGGTAAATGCCGGCGATACCCTGGCTATCGTCGGACATACCGGCTCGGGGAAAACGACGATTATCAGCATCCTGAACAGGTTGTATGAAATCAATAAAGGAAGCATAAAAATTGACGGAACGGATATCAGAGATTATTCCCTGGATGCTTTGAGGAGTAAGATCGGCGTGGTACTGCAGGATGTATTTTTATTCTCCGGTTCTATTATGGAAAACATCACCTTGCGGAATGAAAACATCACACGCCAACAGGTGGAAGAGGCTGCCAAATTAATTGACATGCATGATTTCATTATGCGATTACCCGGCGGATATGATTTCAATGTAATGGAAAGAGGAGGGATGTTATCTATGGGTCAACGGCAACTGATTTCATTTATCCGGGCATTATTATATGATCCTTCTATTTTAATTTTGGATGAAGCCACCTCTTCCATTGACACCGAATCGGAACAACTTATACAACAAGCCACAGATAAGCTCATTCATAACAGGACCGCTATTGTGATCGCACACCGTTTATCCACCATCAATAAGGCTAACCAGATCATTGTGCTGGACAAAGGTGAGATCAAAGAATCCGGCACACACGAATCTTTACTGGAAAAGCAAGGGTTCTATTACAGGTTGTATAATATGCAATTTAAAAAAATAGAAGAGGAGGCATAAAGGTTCACTGCTGTGCCCCTCCACTGCTGCGCTGCATGAATCATCATTACGTTTTACGGCAGTATGAGGCATCCGTCACCATAGCTTAAAAACCTGAAGTTATTTTGGAGTGCATAATCATACATTCTCTTCCACTCGTCACCTATCAGCGCTGCCACCAGTAATAACAAGGTAGAATTCGGCTGATGAAAATTGGTTACCAGGCCCTGAACCATTTTGCAGGAATATCCCGGCGCAATGATAATTTCCGTTTCTATCATCAGGTGAGTCTGATGCCGGTCTTTGATCCATCGGATCAGTGCAATAACAGCTTCTTTACGGGAATGGATCTTCTGCGGATCATATATTTCCCATTGGCTTATCTTCAAACCGGAAGCATCTATGTTTTTATTATTAAGGATTTTATTCCCCATCCAGAAAATACTCTCAAGCGTCCGGGTGGCTGTGGTTCCCACACTGATGATCGTCCGGTCTATATTATTTAAAAGGCTTTCCAGGAAGTTGACAGTGATATTCTGCCACTCGGCATGCATGACATGCCCTTCCATCGTATCAGATTTTACCGGCTTAAAAGTGCCTGCGCCTACATGCAGCGTCGTAAACAAAGTAGTCATCCCTTTTTTGCGAAAGGTATCCAACATTTCTCGAGTAAAATGAAGTCCTGCAGTGGGAGCGGCCACTGAGCCTTCATGTTCCGAATAAACCGTCTGATAGTTTACCTCATCCTCTTTATCGGCTAAGCGTTTAATATATGGTGGAAGCGGAGTAACACCGGCCCCACTGATAACTTCATCCAATGAAAAATGTGCAGGCACCCATGAGAAGCGAACTACATACGAGTCGGATAATTTCTCTACAAGCGCTGCCGTTAAAGTTACTTCCACATTATTTATCAAAAAGTCTTTGGTCAATCGTTTTTCCTTCCATTTCCCTGCCTTGCCGATCATACATTTCCATAGAGCGCTTTCAGTCTGCTGAAACAGCAAATCGTAATTGGGAATATTTTGAAAAGGCTCCAGACAAAAGATCTCTATCACACCGCCGGTTGGTTTCTGAAAAAGTATTCTTGATTTGATGACCCTGGTATCATTGAATACCAATACCGGATCTTCCGGTAAATAATCGTCAATATGTCTGAAAATATCTTCTTCTAATTTGCCTTTATTAAAAACAAGAAGGCGGGAGCTGTCACGCGGATGAGCAGGATATAAAGCTATTTTTTCAGGAGGAAGGCTGTAAGAATAATCTTCAATCATTAAGTCTTTCGGATGCATGCTGCAAAGTTGGGAAAAATATTGACACTGCACTCTCCTCCTTTTTATACCTCAAACTTTATTATCTTCGTTCTTCTGATCAAATGATCAATCCTTTAAAAAATTTTGCTATGATTAAAAAATCCTTTGGTATTCTTTCCGTTTGCTTTTTTTTATTTATTCCCCTCTTTCATTACGTATATGCGCAGAGCGCCGGGCTTTCCAGACCTAAATTAGTAGTTGGTATTGTAGTGGATCAAATGCGCTGGGATTATCTTTACCGTTATTATGATCGTTACGGAGCGGGGGGATTTAAACGACTGTTACGTGACGGATTTTCCTGTGAAAATACCCTGATCAATTATTTACCATCCTATACGGCGGTAGGACATACCGTTATCTTTTCCGGATCTGTTCCCGCCATTGACGGTATTGTAGGCAACGACTGGATAGAGCAATCAACAGGCGAACACCGGTATTGCACAGAAGATCATTCTGTAAAGACAGTAGGTGCAAAGGGCGATGCAGGAGAAATGTCACCTCATAATATGTTAGTTTCCACCGTTACGGATGAATTACGTTTAGCAACTAATTTCCGTTCCCGGGTTGTGGGAGTTTCTCTGAAAGACCGCGCAGCCATTTTACCGGCAGGACACACGGCTAATGCAGCATTCTGGTTTGATGATGCTTCCGCCCGTTTTATAACAAGCACTTATTACATGCAGGATCTGCCGGAGTGGGCTCAAAAATTTAATGCAAAGGATGAACCGGGAAAATTGATAGCTCATGGATGGAATACTTTGTTTCTCTTAAACACTTACGTGCAAAGTTCGGCAGATAATGTATCCTGGGAAGGAGCCTATAAGGGGGAATCCGCTCCTGTTTTTCCTCATGCCGTGGATCAGGTTTATCTAAAGAACCACGGGGTCATTCGTTCCACTCCTTTTGGCAATACGCTCACCTTACACTTTGCGGAAGCAGCCATCGCCGGTTATTCGCTGGGACAGGGAAAAGCCACTGATTTCCTGACGATCAACTGTGCTTCCACAGATTATGTGGGTCATCAGTTTGGCCCTAATTCCATAGAAGTGGAAGATACCTATTTGCGTTTGGATAAAGATCTTGCCTCCTTCTTCCAATTTTTAGATCAAAAAGTCGGCAAAGGAAATTATCTTGTGTTCCTGACCGCCGACCATGGCGCTGCACATGCTATTGGCTTTATGAAGGCGCATCATATTCCTGCTGATCTTTTACAGGAAAGCGCTATCATCAAACAATTGAATGATACTTTAGATCAGCAGTTCGGTGTAGAAAAATTGGTATTGTCAGGTATGAATTACCATATCAATTACGATATGAAAAAGATGGAAGATCATCATCTGGATTATGAAGCAGTTAAAAAAGCTACGGTTTATTTTTTAAGAAAACAGCCGGGTGTACAGTATGCAGTGGACATAGACCATATAGGAGAAGCGCCCGTGCCTGAACCTGTCAAAACCATGATCATCAACGGATATAACAGGAAACGCTGCGGACCGGTCATCATTATTCCGGATCCGGGCTGGTTTAGCGGGTATGGCGCTACGGGAACTACGCATGGCAACTGGAATCCTTTTGATACGCACATCCCTCTGATCTTTATGGGATGGGGCATCCATCATGGTGTATCCAACCGTACCATACACATGACGGATATCGCCCCTACCGTTGCCGCCCTGCTCCATATACAAATGCCCGACGGATCTACAGGTTCGCCCATCATGGAGATAACAGATAACAGATCCTCTCTGGTTCATAAGCAGAGGTGATTTATATTTTAACAAGTATTCCCGCTCATCATATAATTGACGCGGGAATATTCCTATTTCCTTTCTTTCCTTTAATTTTACTCTGACGAATGAACTTCATTCCCTTGGGAGTTTAGTCATTAATGATATCAGATGAGTCCTCATATTGATCATGAACATAAGGATGAAGAACGGCCTCCGGTATTCGGAACATGGAGACTGTTTTACACCGCGGTGATTGCCTGGTTAGCCTTACTGATCTTTATCTTTTACCTTTTCACCCGACATTTCTCATGAGTATCGCCGACTGGATCGTACTGATCATCACGCTGGCAGGGATCATCATTTACGGGCTGATCCGGGGACGCGGACAACGTAACATGGATTCATATTATCTGAGTAACCGTTCCATGCCCTGGTATGTGATTTTGTTATCTATTATGGGAACACAAGCCAGCGCGATCACTTTTCTCTCTGGTCCAGGACAAGCCTATACAGACGGAATGCGTTTTGTACAATATTATTTCGGGTTGCCTCTGGCCATGGTGGTGCTGTGTGTAACCTTTGTCCCCATTTTTCATAAATTAAAAGTCTTTACAGCCTATGAATTTTTAGAAGGGCGCTTTGACGTGAAAACACGGGCGCTCACTTCTTTTTTGTTTTTATTACAACGGGGGCTTTCTACAGGTATCAGCATTTATGCACCTTCTATTATTTTATCTTCTCTGTTGGGATGGAATATTTACCTGACGAATATTGTCATGGGCGGCCTGCTGATCATTTATACTGTTGCCGGCGGAACAAAAGCGGTGGCTTACACTCAGAAGCAACAATTCTTCATCATTTTTGCCGGTATGTTCATCGCGGGATATTTGGTAGTAAAGCTTTTACCATCCAATGTCAGCTTTGCAGATGCACTGCACGTATCGGGAAAATTAGGAAAGTTGGATGTGATCATCACTGATTTTAACTGGAAAGATAAATACAATATCTGGAGTGGTATTATTGGCGGGTTTTTTCTGGCCCTTTCCTATTTCGGTACAGACCAATCGCAGGTGGGACGGTATCTTACGGGTCGCTCCATCGCCGAAAGCCGTACAGGATTATTGATGAATGGTTTTGTAAAAGTACCCATGCAATTCTTAATTTTACTGATCGGCGCTTTATTATTTGTATTCTATCAGTTTTATGAATCCCCTGTTTTATTTAATAAAGCTCAGATCGAAGAAGTGTATAAAACTCCCTATGCCAATGACCTAAAGAGAGTACAGCATCAATACAATCAACTGTCCGCAGAAAAGCAACAACAGGTAGAGAATATGGTGCAAGCCATGCATGAAAAGAATACAAACGCAGTCAGTCATTGGACATCGGCCCTAAAAAAATCACAATCAGAAAGCAGGCAACTGCGTACGGAAGCCCGACAGGTGATCCAAAAAGCAGATCCTTTGGCGGATACCAACGACACAAACTATATTTTTCTTTATTATGTGTTAAATAAGCTTCCCAAAGGATTGATAGGTTTGTTAATTGCAATCATTTTCCTTGCTGCATGGGGTTCCATTGCGGCTGCATTAAATGCTATGTCGTCCACTACCATTGTAGATATTTACAAACGTTTATTCAGACAGGATGCCTCTGATAAGCATTATCTAAAGGCATCCCGTTGGTGTACCCTGGGGTGGGGTATATTTTGCATTTTAGTGGCACAATTCGCGCATAGAATGGGAAGTTTAATCGAAGCGGTGAATATTTTAGGTTCCATTTTTTACGGAACCATATTAGGTGTATTCATCGTGGCATTTTATCTTAAAAAATTAAACGGCACACCGGTTTTTGTAGCAGCACTCATTACGGAAGCAATCGTCATTTTTGTTTATGTGCTGAATATCGTTTCATTCCTGTGGCTCAACGTCATCGGATGTGTGGGAGTGGTATTATTTGCATTAATACTTCAGGAATTAACAGGAAAGAAGAAAGAAGTGGTTGAAACTGCAGAAACGTGATTATACAAAAATGTATTTTGGTAACCGTATTTTAAGAATAATATTTACCTTTGCACACCCAAATTTGGAATGTGCAGGCAGATATGTTTTTGTATGATTACATTTACCAAATATGGAACTGAAGGATGCCGATTAACCGGATTCTGGTATAGTTAACACGGGAAGTGGCGCAGGCCGGTAGCGCACCTGGTTTGGGACCAGGGGGTCGCAGGTTCGAATCCTGTCTTCCCGACTAA
>SCQT01000232.1 GCA_004322015.1 Chitinophagaceae bacterium | reverse complement strand
GGACAGTTAAATACTAAGCCAAAACTGAATATCAACGCCTATACCGGATGGCAGAATATGTTCCGCTATACCAATCATACAGTCAATGCTTACAACTGGCAATTGGGTGCTGCTGATGCCCAGATGAATGAATTTGGAAGCACGGGTATTACATCTGCAGAAGTACAAAAATGGAAGCAGGGCGGACCAGGCTATGAAAGCTTTAACTGGCCGAATTTTATTTTCAGGAAAAATGCACCGCTCACTTCGCTCAATGTGAATGTGCAGGGAGGAGGGCAAAATACCGGTTATTACCTTTCATTTACCCGTTTAAACCAGGATGCGGTATTTAGAGAATATAATTTTAACCGCTATAATATACAATCCAATGTAACAGTGCATATTAATGACCGCCTGACGGCGGGTATAGATATTAACGGCAGGCAGGAAGAAAGAGTGCACCCGGGCGTACCGGGTGTGGATGATTATTGGGAGCCTTTGTTCGCCTCTATGCGTAATACCCCGATGGAACATCCTTTTGCCAATAATAATCCGCATTATCTGAATGATATCGGGCATGATCAGGATAATGCAGGCTTGTGGACTTATAAAGAATCAGGGAAGTACTTAGATGACTGGCGGGTAATGCAAGCTAATTTTCATGTACAGTACGATCTCCCCATAAAAGGATTATCCGTTAAAGGAATGTACACTTATTATTATGCCAACGATTATTTTACTAATCATGAATTTACGTATAAAGCCTATACATACAATCCGGTGGACAGCACTTACAAATGGACCGGGGGCAGCCAGAACCCCTGGCAGGAACGCGGCCGTCAGTTGATTCTGCAGCCCACCATACAAGGACAGGCAAATTACTCCAATTCATTCGGTAAACATAATATCGCGGCCACTTTTGTAACGGAATGGACACATCGTTCCGATCTTTACAGCCATATCCATGATGTGCCTCCCGTAAATGTGTTGGATATCGTTCAATGGAATACCATTGATGGAACGGCCTATGCGGACAATGACAATGAATCAGCCCGTATAGGTTATGTAGGCCGGGTTACTTATAATTATGCTGATAAATATTACCTGGAAGTTTCAGGTCGTGAAGACGGATCTTATCAATGGCCGCCGGCTCATCGCTGGGGATTTTTCCCTTCCGTATCCGGTGGTTGGCGTATTACCAACGAGCCTTTCTTCACTTCCTGGATTGGGAATAATAGTGTACTTAGCAACCTGAAACTTCGTGCTTCCTACGGTAAGTTAGGCGATGACAGGGTCGGTATTGACCCATTTGCTTATATACCGGGCTATACTTATAATGTCGGCACCGTTATTTTAGATGGTAATACGATCAACAGTTCGCGTGACCGGGGTCAGCCCGTCACTAATATTACCTGGTTCGTGAGTGCCATTACGGACATAGGCGCCGATTTTTCTTTGTGGAACGGTAAACTATCCGGTTCTTTAGATTATTTCAACCGGGCAAGAACAGGCATGCTGGCTAATCCGGGCGTTGTAGTTCCGGCTGAATTAGGGTATGCGCTTCCTCAGGAAAACCTGAACAGTGATAAAGAAATAGGCGGTGAGCTGGAATTGCATTATACCAACAGAATAGGCGAACTGCATTATAACATTTCAGGAAATCTTTCGTATGCCAGGGCTAAAATTGTAAATAACACGGTTACTCAATTCGGGAATTCCTGGGATAAATACCGTAATGATCAGAATAACAGATTGTGGGGTATATTCTGGGGCTATCAGGTAATCGGACAGTTTAAGTCTCAGGAACAGATCAATAATTACCCTGTAAATATAGATGGAAAGGGTAATACTACGTTATTGCCCGGTGATTTCATTTATAAAGATGTAAATCATGATGGCGTGATCAACCAATATGATGAAAGGCCTATTGGGTATAATGAAGGTTTTCAACCTTCTTTGTTCGGCGGATTAGATATTACACTGAGCTGGAAAGGATTTGATCTGGCAGCAGATTTTTCTTATGAATCATTGTATTCATTTAACCGTAATTGGGAAGCGAGATGGCCTTTCCAGAATGGAGGCAGCCTGCTGGCTGACTTTACCAATCGCTGGCACCGGGAAAATCCCTGGGATCTGAACAGCCCCTGGATACCGGGTAAAAATCCGCCCCTCCGGTTTAATGATGCCGGGCACAGTGATTATAATAAGAACTCCACATGGTGGCTTATCAATATCAAAGCTTTCAGAGGAAGAACTATGGAAATAGGTTATACGTTGCCAAAACGATGGACCGACAAAGCAAAAATTGAAAAGGTCAGAGTATATGTTAATGGGTATAATCTGTTTTCCCTGGATAATCTGCCCAATTTTATAGATCCTGAAATCGCTTCGGAAAATAGCCTGCAATATCCCCAGAGCAGGGTGATTAATACAGGCGTAAATATTACTTTCTGATCGTTAAAAATAAGTAACATGAAAAAATTAAGTTCTCTTCTAACTATAACCATATTTATTTTGGTCACGGGGTGCACAAAAATGGAAAACACCTTCTTAGATAAGAAGCCCACCAATATCCTGTTGACAAATCAGGTATGGTCTGATCCTAATCTTGTTTTGTCAGTCGTGGCAGATTTATATGATCGTATCCCTGAATACCAGGAGTTGCAACAATACTGGAATTTTACTGATTTCGACGATGCATTTCCTTCTAATTACGGAGATTATTGGCGTGTTCAGAATCAAACCTATGGTTATAATAATTGGTCATTATGGAACTATAATTATATACGGGATATTAATTTATTTATCCTCGATTGTAAGAATGCCGACCAGTTGGATAGCACAGATCGTAATCGCTTTTTGGGGGAAGGTGAATTTTTAAGAGCTACTGCCTATTTTGATTTGGTAAAAAGAATGGGGGGAGTACCGCTCATCCTGGATACAATGGTATATAATTTCAGCAGTGGTAATAATACATCTTATTGGCAACACCCCCGGGCGCCGGAAGCAGCCATTTATGATTTTGTAATGAATGAATGTGATTCCGCAGCAGCCTTGCTTCCCAATGATCCTTCGGAAAAAACGAGAGCGACGTGGGGGGCCGCTATGGCATTAAAATGCCGGGCTGCATTGTATGCCGGATCCATAGCTAAATATGGCGCTGCTACTCCCTCCGTTTCACTTCCCGGCAATATCGTGGGCATACCCGCTGATCAGGCAAGTCATTATTATCAGATCGCATTAAATACAGCTCAGCAGATCATTAACAGCCATGAATATGGATTATATCTTAAGTACCCGGATGATCTTTCAAAAAATTTCTATGAATTATTCCTGGATAAAAACAATAATCCCGAAGTGATCTTTGCAAAAGATTACAAATTAAAAGCACGCACCACACAATTCACGGTGCAAAACCAACCCCATTCATTAACTGAAGAAGG
>SCQT01000231.1 GCA_004322015.1 Chitinophagaceae bacterium | reverse complement strand
GATCATTTGACCTTTCAAAATTAAAATACTTCAGCCAGGCTTCATCTAAAAGAATAGGGGTCAGTTCCTCGGGATAATACCAGCCCACTTCGCCTTCTGCGGCTACTCCCACCATTTCTACGCTTTTACGTTCTACTTTGCCGGTCATAACCTGCCCGTCTAAGGAAATTTGAACCCAATTCCCATTGTGAACTTCATTATGTGGAATCATAGCGTGAATTTTTTATGTGCCAATGTAGGAATAAGTTTTGAGAAAATCAAGCATCGGGGGTTCAAATTTAACAAAAAACCAAAAATCCTAAGCAGGTTTGACTATCTTTGCGCCCTAAACAAAAAAATCAATCATGGCATCGAAGAAGATCCTTGACCTGTTAGGAGACAAACAGGATTATTTGCTGAATCATGAATGTAAGGCAATTCCCCGTAAAGGACTTACTTTCCCCGGGCCGGAACATTTGGATAACATCTGGCTCAATTCCAACAGAAATAATCAGACGATCCGCAGCATGCAGGTATTACTGGACCATGGCAGATTATCAGGCACAGGCTATATGTCCATTTTCCCGGTAGATCAGGGTATCGAACACAGCGGCGGTTCTGCATTCGCTCCCAACCCGATTTATTTCGATCCTGAAAATATTATCAAATTAGCAATTGAAGGGGGATGTAATGCCGTAGCTTCTACTTTCGGAGTGCTCGGAATTATGTCCCGTAAATATGCTCATAAAATCCCTTTTGTAGTAAAAATAAATCATAACGAATTTTTGAGCTATCCGAACCGTTATGACCAAACGATGTTTGGCACTATTCGCAGTGCATGGAATATGGGAGCCGTAGCCGTTGGCGCTACGATTTACTGGGGTTCTGAAGAGAGCAACCGCCAGTTGAAAGAAGTGGCGGAAGCATTTGAACTGGCTCACGAATTGGGTATGTCCACTATACTGTGGTGTTATACGCGTAACAATGCTTTCAAAGTAAATGGAATTGACTATCATACTTCTGCTGATTTTACCGGACAAGCCAATCACCTTGGGGTCACTATTCAGGCAGATATTATCAAGCAAAAGATGCCCACCAACAATGGCGGATATCTTGCCACAAAACATGGAAAAACAAATCCTTTAGTGTATGAAAAACTGACTACAGATCACCCGGTTGATCTTTGCCGTTATCAGGTGTTGAATTGCTATAGCGGACGGGTAGGCCTTATTAATTCGGGTGGCGAATCCAAAGGAAAATCCGACCTCGCAGATGCAGTGACCACTGCGGTCATCAATAAACGCGCCGGCGGTATGGGACTCATCCTGGGCAGAAAGGCTTTCCAGCGACCCTTTAAAGACGGGGTGGAAATGCTCAGGCTTATCCAGGATGTTTATCTGGATAAAGAAATAACAATTGCTTAAATTTGCATTATGCCAAAATGGTTTCAACGCATTAAACAGGGCATATTAACATCCACAGAAGAAAAGAAAGAAGCTCCCGACGGCCTGTGGCAAAAATGCCCGAGATGCAAACACACGGTCACAACCAAAGACCTGAAGGCAAACCTGTATATATGCGAGAAGTGCAATTTTCACTACCGGATCAATTCAAAGGAGTATTTTGATATCCTTTTTGACGACAAAGAATATGAAGAGCTGTTCACCAATATTACCCCGATAGATTATCTGGGTTTTGTCGATCTGAAACCTTATGCCAAAAGGTTGCAGGAAGCACAAAAAAAGACAGGCAGAAGAGAGGCCATGACAGTGGGAACAGGAAAAGTATTAGGGCATGCTTTGACGATCGCCTGCATGAATTTTGATTTTATCGGAGGATCCATGGGCTCGGTCGTGGGAGAAAAGATTACACGCGCTATTGAATACAGCATCCAGCATCGTCAATCGCTGATGATCATCTCAAAATCCGGCGGCGCACGGATGATGGAGAGCGCCTTCTCGCTGATGCAGATGGCAAAAACTTCTGCCTGGCTGACCCGGTTGGCGGATGCAAAACTACCTTACTTTTCATTAATGACCGATCCCACTACCGGCGGGGTGACTGCTTCTTTTGCCATGCTGGGTGATATTAATATGGCAGAGCCTGAAGCGCTGATCGGCTTTGCCGGACCCCGCGTGATCAAGGAAACAATTAAAAAAGACCTGCCGGAAGGATTTCAAAGCTCCGAATTCCTCCTGGAACACGGGTTCCTTGATTTCATCGTGGACAGGAAAGAATTAAAGCAAAGGCTGAGTGATCTGATAGAAATGATGATGAAAGAGAAGACTGAACTTGTGAAGAGTTGATTGTTCCATTGTTTGATTGTTCGTTCTGAAGTTGAGTTCATTCCGAAAAGGTCTGACGGGAACAAATTATTGAGAAAGATGTTCACCTGAGATCAGACATCTTAAAATAGCAGATCAAAAATCACAGATCACGGATCAAAAATGCCCGAAATAAAAAACCGTTCCGCTTATTTTGAATATCATATTGAAAGCAAATATGTGGCAGGAATGGTATTGACCGGTACTGAAATCAAATCACTGCGCGAAGGCAAAGCCAGCTTCAATGATGCCTATTGTTATTTTTCTTCTTCGGAAGAATTATTTATAAAGAGCCTGCATATTGCAGAGTATTCACATGGCACATCTTCTAACCATGATCCGTTAAGGGAAAGAAAATTGTTACTGCAGAAAAAAGAACTCCGGAAGCTACAGTCTAAACTAAAAGAGCGTGGATTTACCATTATACCGCTTCGTTTGTTCATTAATGACAAAGGATTAGCCAAAATAGAAATTGGCCTTGCTAAAGGAAAAAAGTTATACGACAAGAGAGAAAGCATCAAGAAGCGTGAAACAGACAGGGAAATAAAAAGACACTTGAACAGATATTAAAAGGTTTAAGATTTAATATTTTCAGCCTTGAGCCTTCTGCTTTGGGCTTTATGATAATAGCTAATACTCATGTATAAGAAATCTCTTTACAGGAATAATGAGTTACTTCTCATGATTGGAATTTTATCCCTGTTGATCTTCAATATTTCCTGTCATTCCCACAAGAAACCGGCTAATTCATTTGACATTACCCAAAATAATACTCTTTTCGATAAAAATGATTCTACAGCAAGAGAAATAATCCCGTTATCCGGAAATAATGTTGTTATCCTTAATCCCCGTTCAAAGTTATATAAACCGGCTAACGTAGAGAAAGCGGATCATAATTTATCATTAGATGGTGATGCCTTCTTTGAGATCAGCTCAACTCATGATACGCCTGTAATTATTCACACAGGCATGTTAAATCTGATCACTTCCGGCTCCTTTTTCAGGGTGTATGCGCATCAGCAAAACCCGGGACAGACGGTGAAGGTGCTGCGCGGACGATTAGTAGCGGAAAAAGCTTATTCATCTGATTTTCCCGATACGGAAAGATTAGATGCAGGTGATATGGTCATGATCAATAAGGACATTGATCTGATGGAAAAGGAAACTTTCGATACCACATCACTGGCTGCATGGTGGCATGGCAATATGGTATTTAACCATGCGCCCTTTAACGATGTCATGCGACAGTTGGAAGACTGGTTCGATGTGGAAATTGAAATAAAGGGAAATAACCTCCATTTGGATGACAGCAGTTACCACATTACCGCTTCCTATCATGATCCCGGATTAAAAGCAGTATTAGACAGCCTTAGCATTCAAAAGAAATTCCGTTATAAAATAGGGAAAGACAGAGTGGAGATCAGCTTTTAGATAATAAGGGCAAATATCTTTCCTCAATAATCTTCAAATGATGCTGTTGATGACCTGCGATGGTAAAGCCCAAAGATAACGCCGTCATTTCAATATTTGAACATAGACCCGCTCTTAAAAGCATCTCATCATTGAAACTTTGATAAAGCAGAATAGTGGATTGTTTCACCGCCTTTAATTCCTCGAGCAAGTCCTGTAATTCTCTCGGTGCAGGATTCACATTCTCTACAAACAGATCCTGGTCAAACCCCGCTAAGGGAGTTTTATCATTCCTCGACAG
>SCQT01000230.1 GCA_004322015.1 Chitinophagaceae bacterium | reverse complement strand
TTATTTTTGTATAAACAAATGACCTTATAAAATATCTGACTAATATGCCCCAGATTATCCTACTTCCTTAAAGGGTGGTCAACATCGCAAGATTGGTGGTCAACATCGCAAGATTACACAGTTATGATATTCCGTATTAAGATAATAATACGGTGCGGGTTAGACGATAACGAATGGTCCAGTAGAGGATTGTTAATAACAGAAGAATGCCTGCTGTCATAAACCATTGCACGATTAAAGCATATCGTAACATCAAAATCAATATTATATTTACTATCATCTGGGCCAGGAAGTAGATCACAGATACTGAGAGATGCGACATCTTGTATTCATTGGCCATCAGTTGATACAAATGGGAACGATGCGCTTGGAATATGTTTTCTTTCCGGGATAGCCGGTAAAAAATGGTCATGATGCTGTCCACGCCATAGACGGCAAAAAGTAAAATGAATACTACATTATCCGTCATAATCATCAGGGACAAAACAAGGAAAATAAGGATGTAGGCAAGGCTCACCGCACCCACATCTCCTGCAAAGCAAACAGCTTTTCTCCGGCAATTGAAGAACCCAAAAATAAAAGCGGCCATTCCCAATACAAGAATCAGACTCTTATCAGCGAAAGCATATAGATCATTCAGATACCATAAAGTCAATAATACTGAAAGGGTATATAAAGCTGTGATCCCATTGATACCATCCATAAAATTCCATGCATTGATGGTTCCAATGACGAACACATATCCTATCAGGATGAATGCCAGCGGCCAAAGGGTAAAGATATGCAGGCTATAAAACATCATACTGACCGCTACCAAATGAATGGCGATACGGGCCTTGTTGGGCAATGCCTGGATATCATCCAGCAAACTAACCAGGCTGATCAGAAATAATCCTGTAATCCACCACCATGAGATAGATGAGTACCATAACCCGAAACACAATACCGCTATAGGAAAAATGATACCACCACCACGAATGGTAGGTCTGGTGTGAGAGCTGCGGTGGTTGGGGTTATCGGTGATATTAAATCGGGAGGCGAGGCGGAAATAGATGAGTTCGATGATCAGCAAGAACGCAGCTATTATCAGGTAGGGCATGAGTGAGTTATCGGTTGTGAGTCCCGAATGTTCGGGATTAGTTGTGTCGCAATTTAGTTTTTTGTCGTTGGTTGTTGCGGGTTTATAAGAATGGGTTTTCTTAAGGAGTTTAAAAATGGAAATTGAAGGTATTCAATTCTGTCGAAGGAAAGAGCGAATGGTTTGCTTCATTCCTTCCTCCGCAGTTACCGGCAGGGAGGTGTGTAAAGCAGTAATTAATTTTTGATTGCTGACTATATAACTTTCAGTAAGCTTTTTCAATCTTTCCGTGTTCAATGGTAAATGTAAATAATCTCCGGCTTTGGCTAACCCATTTATTAAAGACGGAGAGATCTTCCATATCCTTTTTCTTCGTCCCATTTCTTTAGACATCAATTCGATAATTCTAATTGTCGATAGTGATTTATCATCTGCTACATTATAAATCCCTGAGGGGATTTCAGAATTTAATATTTTATGAATTAAGAAACAAAGGTTTTCGATACTGGTGAAACTGCGTAAGTTGTTATAGGCCCCAAGCGGGTAAGGAATTCCCTTTTGGACCACTTTATAGAGTAAATTAAGATTCCCCTTATTGCCGGGACCATGAATCATGCAGGGGCGTAATATAATCACCCGCTTTTCTTCCGGCAAGGGCTGAGCTAAAATATACTCTTCTGCTTTTAGCTTTGACCGGCCATAGGGCGTTTTGGGGTCGGGGACCACTTTCTCATCCAATATTCCGTTTATCCTGTCTGCCGCGGCCTTCACGCTGCTAAAAAAGATAAAGTCCCGGGCGGAACTTTGCAGAAAAGTATCGAAAATCTGTTTTGTTAGTTCTGTATTCACCCGAAAATATTCCCCCGATGATGAAGTATTCCGAGTGTCGTGGGCTTTTCCGGCAAGGTGAATAATCACATCAATACTTATAAACAGAGTGTCATCTCGCCAATTGTCCTCACTCAAAGAGAAAGGAATGATCTGATTGCTTCTATTTTGTAGATATGGTTTCAGGTTTTGGCCGACAAAACCCGTAGCACCTGTCAGCAGAATGTTATATTTGTTCATAATATGCAAGTGTTTCGGTCAATACCTGCTTTAATGACAATTCAGTTAGCATTTTTTCTCTGGAGGCTTTTCCCATTTTTAATCGTAATTCTGGGTCGATAATTAATTTCTCTAGTGCCTCTGCCAAAGAGGCTGCGCTCTTAACCGGTACAAGAAAACCGTTAACACCATTCTGGACACACTCTCTGCAACCAGGCACATCGGTAGTAACAATCGGTCTTCCTATAGCCATTGCCTCTACTAATGATTTGGGTAAACCTTCTCTATACGAAGGTAAACACACTATATCTGCTTCTTCATAAACCCCTTTCACATTTTTAGTGAACCCTTTCCATTCTATATAACCCGGCACCTCGGTAGATTCCAGTTCTTTTTTTGATAAACTTGCCAAGTTCTCCTCATCTATGTCTCCAATTAATAAAAACTTTGCCTTATCCCTCATTTTAGACAGTAATAAATTGGCAGCCCCAATATATTCATATACTCCTTTATCCACAAGCATTCGAGCTAAAAAAACAATTATTACTCTCTCTTTTTTTTGAGGTTCAATGTATAGAAAATCCTCGCTATCCACTCCTGAACCTTTAATAATCCTGTAGTTGTGATTGTTTAAAACACCTAACTTCTTATAAAGGGTTTCATCGTCCGGATTTTGAAAAATAAAATAGATGGGACCTTTATAAGCGAAGACCATCATTTTTTTCAATAATTTCTGTAATATACCGCTTCGTTCACTTGTAAAGTTGTAACCCAAGCCGCTAATGGCATTAATACATTTCATTGATTTTCTCTTGTAAAATTTCAATGCAATCGAAGCATAAATAGCGGGCTTGATGGTCACATTATGAGTGATGTCAGGTTGATATTTTCTAAAGAGGAAGACCAAATTTTTAATAATAGCTAATTCTTTAAAAATATTCTTACCGGATCGTTCAAAATTAATGTTTATAAAATGCAAGCCGTAGGACTCTATCTCTGTTTTATAACCAGTATTTTTAGTTAAGATGAAGACATCGTATCCTTTTTCCTTTAAAACCCTTGCCAATGGCAATCGATGCGAAAGGAAAAACCAATCTACATTCACAATTATAAACAACTTTTTATCAGTCACTCTAATCCTTTATATAGATTTTGCAATATTGCCATAAATTTTGAATACCTATAGGAAACAATTTCCAGGTCATAGTTGTGGAACCAGATGGATACTTAGAGGAGCCTGCTTAATCAAGTAGACCTCCTCTACTATCTCGTTCTAATTAATTATCGGAAACAGTAGTTATCCTGACAAGTTTATGCAGAAACTATCTTTTCCTTAAAGACTGAAGAAAACCATTTCTGGAAGCAGAAAAATGTCCAGACACGGAACGTGTTATCAAATTTACCTTCAATATGGGGATTCACTAATTTAGAAATTGTATCATATTGAAATATGCCCTGTTTACGGATAAAATCCTTCTCAGTAAAATGTTGAAGCTCTTTTTTAAGGTCTGACCTTAGCCAGTCACCTACGGGAACCCCAAACCCTTTTTTAGGTTTATCCAGGAACCCCTCGGGGAAATATTTCTTAAAGGCTTTCTTCAGGATATACTTTTTATCCCATTGACGGATCAGGTAATGTTCCGGAAATTGCCGGGTAAAATCCCAAAGTTTTTTGTTTAAAAAGGGAGCGCGACATTCTAATGAATTCAGCATGCTCGTGCGGTCCACTTTTACCAGCATATCGCCTTCTAAGCTCAACAGCCGGTCAATCTCCCGAAAATCGTGGATATCAGCGGGGGGGTGGTTCATTTTTGCTTTATATGTTTCAAGCGGATTATCCAACAACTCTTCCTTACGGAACAAAAGGTTTAATTCCTTCTGCTGAAAGCCAAGAGATAAAATGTTGTAATAAAAAGCGTCGCTGTAATCAATGGATTTGAGGAGCCTGCTTATTTTGAATTTTAAACCCCTGTTATCTTCCCGTAGACGGAACAGGTTATGAAAACCGCCATCAAGCTTTTTATGAACAGAGGAAGGTATGTAACGGGTATAAATCCGGTTCATTTTACCCATATAATATTTATTGTATCCGCCGAATACTTCATCCCCTCCATCGCCTGTTAATGCTACCTTCACGTGCTGCCTTGTTTTCTGAGCCACCAGAAAACCGGCTAAGCTGGAAGAATCTGCGAACGGCTCATCGAAATTGAGCAGGATACGATCCAGGTCATTTTTTAGATCTTTTTCGGAGATCACAAACTGATGATGATGACTCCCGATCAATTTCGCCACCAGATCAGACTTGTCTGTTTCATCAAACTCCTTTTTAGTGAACCCGATTGAAAAAGTGTCGATAGGTGTGGAAGATTGCTCAGACAGGCATAAGGAAACTATGGAAGAGTCCACACCACCTGAAAGAAAAGCGCCTATCGGAACATCGGACACTGACCTGCTTCTTACGCTCTCCCAGACCAAATCATGAGTGAGACTGATTATTTCATTTTCCTTTACTGTTGGGAAGATGTCATTATTTTGTAAAATCTCCTTTATTTTCAGAGATTGCTTTTGGCAATCGAATTCAATATAATGATTAGCCTCTAATTTGAAAATATTTTCATAAATGGTAAAGGGGGCCGGTATATAGGTCAGTTGGAAGAAAAGGGTTAACCCTGCATTTGAGATACCAGGAGTGAAAGGCAACACGGATATAATGGATTTCAGTTCCGACGACCAATAAAAAACACCGTCATTCTTAGTATAATAAAGGGGTTTCTCCCCGAAAAAATCGCGGGCAATGTAAATTTTGTTTTTTCTTTTATCGTATATGCTATATGCGAACATCCCATCCAATGCTGAAAATGCATTTGCCCCTTTCGTTTCATAAAGTTTCAAAACGACTTCCGTATCAGTCGTAGTATTGAATTTTACGCCTGCATTTGATAAATCCCGACGTAATTTTTTATAGTTATATATTTCTCCGTTAAATACAATAGTTATTGAACCGTCATTGTTTGAGATCGGCTGATGACCGGTTTTCAGATCAATGATGGATAACCTTCGGATACCCATAGCAATTTCATAGCCTTCAGACGGATGATAGAAGACGCCATCATCGTCGGGCCCGCGATGGGAGATTGAGTTATTCATTTTGTGAATACCCAATTCAATCAACTGACCGGTTGGTCTATCAGATATTATACCATTAATTCCACACATGGTTTTAAATAAGGTCTGTGTTGTTGTAAAATTTATTCATATCTGTCTTGAAATACATGAAAACCCTTGATAATTTCTTTATCTGAGTAGATGTTATCTAACCCGCAGTGGGATAATTTAATGGGCTCTCCGAGGATTGGTTTAATTCAAATTCCTTTTTTCTGCCAACAGCATGATAATAGGGAAGATTTGGGCTTACCACAATATCAGTTAATCCGGCGATTTCCATCATTTCGATTATCTGATCTCGTGAGAATCGTTTTTCAAGTCTCGTTCCAAAACGATCTAAAGCATCATTCCTGATTATGAGGAAACCCTTATCATGATATGCATATAAAGGTATTCTACCTGCAAGCTTTTCAAATCCTGCCCAAACAAAAAGGCGACAAATCAGAATAAATGGCATATAGACTATAATGGCTAAAATATCACAGACAATCCGTTTAAATCTGCCAGGGAGCTTACTTGTTACTCGTCTGATAATATTACTTAAATGAAAAATAAATTTGAATAATAAACTTCTGTTATCCAGGGTATAATACAAATAAATGTAAAGGTACCCTCCGGCTTTGACCTTTTTCACACAATCATTCAAAGCTTGCTGGGTATCTGGGATATGGTGCAAAACCCCCACGCTCATGGCAAAATCAAAAGAATTGTCGGCAAATGGGAGCGTGTCGATGGCGGACCGGCTTAATCTAATATTTTTAATACCTTCAAGTAGTTTGCCAGCCGCAAGAATAGAATCACTGGGATCAATTGCTTCAATAAACCCTGCCCTTTGTGCAAGGTACTTTGACCAACGACCGGTACCACAACCAACATCCAAACAGTAAGTTTGACTATTTACGATATCATCATCAATAATATCAAAATACCCATCTCCCAACTTCTGAATAATAGGATCTTCAAAATTATTAAACTTCTTCCATTCCTCTCCAAAATCATCAATCACAACCTGATCAAGATTTTTACCATTGGTATTAAAAATGTTTATTTCACTATTTCCGATATGTAGAATCTTAATTGGGGAGGTTATAAAGTTATTTGGCGGGATCATAAATCGAATTTTAAATATTAGGATAAAGATGACAGTTTTTTCAACCGACTATTATTGACCAGTAAGAGGTTACCAAATCTTTGTTTCATAATATTATTAAATAATAAGCAGGAAGTCTGAATTGGGGCTATACCGTTTATTCTACAAACCAGCAGTAATAAAAGGAATAAAAATATTTAAAAATTAAAAATAATTTGCCCGGGTTTGATTCTCAACGTGGGGCATAGCGTGATCAACAACACCCTTCATGTCATTTATTAGCCCCTGTTGGATTTTTTCTATATTACAATTTTGGGAAGCGTAACACGCAGCTTTTCTACCCATTTCATCAAGGACTTCGTTATCTGATTCTATCAAGTTTAAAGTGTTTATTAATTGCTTTTTAGTAGAGATTGAGAAACCAATTTCATGTTCCCTAAAAAACTTGATACTGAAGATGGATTCATGTCCAAAAGCCAGAATACATTTTGATCTGAAGAGATAATCCACGATTTTAGTGGAGAAAGATTGTCTGACTAATAATCTGTTCTTTGGGTCAAAAGATTCTAAATGCAGTAATAGGTCAGCATTCAACTGCTCAGTAATCACCTGGTTATAGGGAATATTTCCTTTCATATGCAGAGAATTAAGTTTCTGATATTTACAGAGTAAACTCTTTTTGAGTGAAGTTTTAGAATATACATTCACAATAAATTTCTTTACTGCTATCGAATTGAATTCCTCAATTATTTTTGAAAACCTGAGAAGAGACATTTCTCTACCGGCAACCAGATTGCCAGTGTATAAAATTTTGTATGTATCCTTTTCTCCAACATAGTCCGATTTATTTATTTGTGAGATATCAAACCCTTTATATAATATTTTAGTATTTATTTTAAATATCTTATCATAATCCCTTTTTTGTTCCTCCGAAATCACATAAAGGATTTCGGACCTTAAAATAGCTCTCTTCACATAGCTTCTGAAGATAAGGCGATTAAACCAGAACAGAGGATTTAAAGAAAATTGTTTCAAAGTATAATTGTCATCCGAAATATATCCCAAAAGCTTTATGTTGTACCTTTTCGAAATATGCAACCCGATCCGATTTGTATAAGGGAATATATAAATTGGCAGAAATATTATGTCCGGTTTAACCTGTTTGACATAATTGTCCAATTCTTCCGACTTCCATCTTCCAAACCTCCAGATTAATTCTCTCATCCAAAAAAAAACTGTCCATCTGTTCTTTTGGAAAAAAGAGAAAACATGGGAATCTTTTTTAGCTTCTCGCAGGATTATATCGCTGATATCAGTTATATTAACATTTCTTGACGTTGGATAATCTTTATTCAGAATGTTTTTAATAAGGAACTTTTCATTTATTTGAAGAAATGATTTTGGTATTCTTGAGTTCGGTATTCCAATACTACAATAGATATTATGAATCTCGACTTCGTCCATGCCATTAAAAATACTATCAAAGGAATTTCCAAAACTGTTATCATCTCTCCACGGGTTAGGGGAAACTATAAGGACTTTTATTTTCATGATTATTTGAGAGGAATGATACGAGATTTTATTTGTTAGAACGAAAAAGCATTTTATTTGCCCCTTAATAGTTATTGGAATTTAATTATTCCCGCCTTATTGACGAACGAAAGAAATAAATCTTTTTCATTTTTATTAAGGCTGAAAAGCCACATGATTATTAAGTATACCACACCTAATATAAAGGCTTTTCCAAAGAAGATGATAAAGCTTGGAGCCGGAATAAAGTAGTTTATTATAACCCCAATGAATAAAATAACTCCAAATGATGGAAGCATTTTCAAGAAGGAGCCCTTAAGGAAATACAGAATGTCTATTTTCATCACCTTATGATAAACTATATTCATCGCAACGAGTTGGAAAAGAGTTAACCCGATACAAATTGCAATCGCCGACCCAACTGCGCCGAAATGTGGGATTAAAAATAACGATACCAATATACTGGCTGCGGACGACGAAGCATATACCCAACCAGTGTATTTTAATTTGTTTTCCACATACATTAAGATGGATGCTACGTTTTGTGTAATAGGGATGACCCCGGGAAGGATTAACAATACCGCCACCCAATAGGAATTTTTAAAATCTTTTCCCATCCATAAAGTAATAAACTCTTTTCCGAAGACCACGATTCCGACCACTAATAATCCTACTAAAAATAATTGTATTCTCCCCACTCGTGTCATTAATTCGGTAATCTTTTTCCTGTCCTTCGACTCCTCACTTAAAACTGTAACTTTCGGTAAAAACAATCCGTTTAGAGCATCTGCAAAAGTCCAAACATATCCTTCCATTATCCGACCGATCGAGAAAATAGCTATGGCGGTTGTGCCTGCATAAATAGCCAATAGGGTAGGGGCAAAGTTTATTAAAAAGCGCTGGGCAACCCCTATCACTGTAGCCCAGGCAGAAAAGCCAAATATTTCTTTCGCCAGATCCCAACTTTTAAACTTAAAATCTACATTAGTTTTCGTATTTTTTCTTAAAAAAAAGAGCTTAGCGCAGATAATGGCTATAGCAACAATAGCATTAATAAACACTAAAGCATATAATTTATAACCCATCAAAAGCGCTGCGACCATTAGTAAAATAGTAAGTACCTTATTTAAAAGATTACAGAACTTTAAAAAGGCAAACCGCTCATAGGCAATCAACAGCCCATCCAAAGATGAAAACGGAAAGGAGATCAGACTAAACAATCCAATAATTATATAAATCACCTTGAATTTTTCAATTTCCACGTTATTCAGTTGCGTAAATATATTTTGTATAAAGAAAAATACAACGACCAGCACTATTAAAATAAATAAATCAATATATATATAGATTTTGGAGGCAAGGCCTAATATCTGATTAATTTTTTGCTGATTATTTTCAACCCTGTATTTAGCTACAAATCTGGCAATGGCATCCGATAAACCAAAGTCCATCACAAAATACGTCAGAAAAGATATCGCCAACGCATATAATCCATAATCGGACATCCCAATTTCCTTTACCATCCAAGGAGTATATAAGAGGCCGGCTATAATATTAAAAATTATGCCGACGTATGATATTAATGCACCTTTTTTTATTTGAGAATTGCTCATGCCCTCAATCTTCGTTTAGCACCCTTGATTATGCTTATGAAATCACCTCTTACAATTCTATAAAAAGTTGATTCCACTAACCGAGAAAACTTAATTAGAGGATAACCATTGGCTAACTGCCTATCCACTTTCTTTTTATATACTTTGTCTTCAGTTATATACCTCGGGTGAATAAGGGGGAATCCCAATTCGTATATCTTCATGTAAAATATCTTTCTAATTCCTTTAGGGATTAAATTTAGATTTTGAAGTGCATGTGTTCCATTTTCCCCTAATCCTACATTCGAAATCATGTTAAAACGAGGAACTATGTTTAGTTTATTTTGAAGGAATAAAAATGCGGCAAGAATAGTTTCATAGTGAGCATTTCCCGAATTCTTGTGCCTGATGGCCAAATTCATAAAAAAATTATAATCCGATTTGGACAAGGATTTTCTAAGTGCCGAAAGAGAGGTTTTATCTGAAAGCCAAGTGTAATTTTCATCCCATAAGTCAACATTTCTCTTCCATGTTGCCCATCCCCAAATAGAGCCGGACTTTGTAAAAAAATATGACTCTTCTGATGTTTTACCGTAAGTACCCAGATTATTCATTCCACAAATGATGCCCATTCTTTCGTCATCCTTGTATCTCTCAAGGATTTCTTTGCAAAAGGGGAAAAAAGATTGAGAGGGGACATCATCGTCTTCCAGAACAATTCCAAACTCTTCATTTTCAAACATCCACTTTTGGGCGATGTATTCTGATGGATCACAACCATAATTTTTATGCTGATATTTACAATAAACCTGGCACTTCCAAGTTATATCTTTCACAATTTGCCTGCATTTATTTATATTTTCAATATCATCAGTCCTGTCTTCTCTTGGTCCGTCCTGATATAAATATAATTTGGAGGGCTTTGCTAATTTTATTTGTTCAAATACTTTTGCTAAGGGCTCAGGCCTGGCAAAAAAGATTATCAGGACAGGTATATCTATTTTAAATGGGTCCATTCAAAAACTATTTCCGTATTTACTATAGTCATTAAATTTAAAACTTACGAGTAGGTTATTTTACTCCTAATCTATTGATAACTTTATTGATGTTTTTTGATTTTTTTTCAAGATATTCCTCCATTAATATCTCAGCTTCAATGATATTGTTAACATCATTATAAATTTTCACCGTGCCTTTTCTTCGAAATATCCTGTTTTTTATTCTATTCGTTAAGTCACTCAACGGGCCTTTTATAAAGCTTAATAATTGTATTATATATTGAGTGGTTTTGATTTTATTTTTTTTTATAAAATATCTTGAGTTATTTTCTTTAATCAGATTTCGAAACTCCTTATATTTATAACAATAAGCTGATAAGACCGGCACACTAAAATTTTCAATTAAATCATATTCGTTCATCTCTCTAAAGGCTGCCAATGTTGTGTCCGCCCATATCGTTTCTACACTGTAAAAAGCAGGCACAAACTGTGACCATTGATAGTTTGTATGTCCAATGAGATGTGGTGCATCTTCCAGCTTTCCATGATGCCTGCCTGTTGAAGAGTGACCGGAGCCGCTTTTACTGCATACACCGGGAATAGTCAAAGGGTAATTAATTATCAAGACCTTGTCACATACTAAAGATAAGGCGACAGCAGCATAAATATCAGGAGATAATCCTCCGAAGTATTTGCCGGTAGTGGCTTTTACCTCGTCCATTAATTTTTTGGTAACAATACCATGATAAATTTTTACAAGATTATATTTGAGGTAATTCTGCGCTCCGGAATTTAATAATCTCCTGAGTTCTTTCCTTGTACTGAAAAATTCAGACTTCATGTCAAAATCAATGATCATCAGGTTCCCTGTATCTTTCTCGTAATATTTCATTCCGGTATTGGGCCAAGTATAATTTAGTTTTATCCTTGGTGAAATGGCTTCAATTTGATTTTCTTTTGCCCACCTGACCAGATCTTCAAGTTCGGGGTTAATGCCATCATCATCACCTATCATACAGAGAAACTCTCCATCCGATAATTCCACCCCTTTGCTGAAATTGTCCACAAAAGATAATATATCGGACGTATGGTTATATTTTATTCTATTAAAATGAGGAATATTCATCAACTTTTCTTTTAGAGAATCACAGTCACTATTATCCTGAATGACCAATTGGACTGAATCAGAGGTTGACTTTAATATTTGAATGGCTGATAAGAAGGCATATTCTTCCCTGTTCCTTGTTGGGATGATAATTGATAAAAGGTAGTCCATTTTAATTATTAATTGAGGTACACTTCAGGTAATGGCATAGTTTCCCAGAAAAAACCATAGGGAGGTGCGTTCCAACTGGATTTTATAAATAACGAAAGTAAAATGATCATTACAAAAACCGTAACACCTCTTCTAACGTTTATAGAGGAGTAATTAAAAGAGTGAATAATCTCAGGAATTAATAAAAGCATAAAAATGGAAAAATACAAAAGTATACGCATGGCTGTGGGATTTACCCAGGTTAAAGGAATAAATAGAACTGCTATGGCTAAGGCAATAAAATAATATCGAGAATTAGGGTTGTGCTTTAAAATAAACTTACTACGCCATAATCCGGCAATAGCAATTAGTAAAAACATGGTGGTAAATACTAATGTGCCGGAACTGGCGTACTTATTATATTTTTCATATCCGCCAAACACTCTAAAGAAATCCATGAGAAAATGTCTGTACATAAAAAATATGGGGAATAAAATCAATACAATTCCATAAACTAATGCAGGGCGTTTCACATAAAAGACAAAGTAGATTGGCAGGAATATTAAACAGGATATATGTATAGTGGAAGCTAATAAGATAAGTATGATAAAAGGGATTAACTTCCTTTTTTTTACTAACTCAAAGCTGTAAAGGGTTGCGGCTGTAGCTATTGTTTGCCGAATACCGGTAATTGAAAAGAATGTGTAAAAGAGAACCTCATAAATAACGAATGCGATAATGAGATCAGTTAGACGACTGGTATTTTTATAAAGAAAATAGCCCAATGAGCTGAAAAAAAGAATGGCTATTATAAAAAGATAAACCTGAAAATCCCCCGAAATATATTGAATAATTTTTTGAAAGTACATATAACCAGGGTCCTTCCAGAAACTTAATTGGGTGTGATTGAGAGAAGTTTCGAATATGTCAGACCATGAGAGGGTCTTTACGTAGTTAAATATCCAGAAATAATTATATGTATCAGTACCTACGGCCATATTTCGCAGCCCGGATTGTAAAACCAATACAAAAGAAATTATTATAATAAATCTTTTTCGAACAATATCTGTATTACATTTAAGGTTATATTGATGCTTAAAATGAAATCCGAGAAAGAGGATCAGTAATATGACTACTAAATTAAACCACATTTTTAAACAAGAGCTTTATAGATATCAATTGTCTTATTAACATTAGTATGATAATCGAAATAGGTCAAAACCTGGTTTCTGCAGTAATCTGAATAAAAGGACTTTTTATTTTTCCTGACTTCCTCTATAGCTTTTTTTATTCCTTTGACATCCCGTTTGCTCACCACATAACCGCAGTTCTTTCCGAGGATTTCAGGACAGGCAGTGGAGTCATAAACAATTGCCGGTGTTCCGCAACTCATTGCCTCTGCTATCACTTTACCGAAAGTATCTTCTGTTGAGAGATGGACATAAACATCGGCTATATTATACAACTTTGCTAATTCAATTTTATTGTGAACATAATCTATATAGACACAATTAGGAGGTAATTCAAGCTTATGATTAATTTTTCCTACTACAATAAACTGAATAGGATCTTTAAAAAAAGAGACTAATTTCGTTAAATCATCCCATTTGACTGTTCCTCTTGTCCACGAACTACTAACCGTAATAACAGTAAAAATATCTCCTCTTAACCTGTATTTATCAAGGATATCTCTAGAGGTACCATAAGGACGAAAAGTTCTATGGTCAATCCAATTATATATCATGTGAATATCCTTGTTCTTGAGAAAAGATTTTCTTACTTCCTGCCGGAGCCAATTGGAGACAGTGATTATGGCAGGGTTGTTAATAGAGATAAACCATTTTTTTTTATCCTGATACATTCCTCTTGTCCGATCAAAAAATATACTTGGAGGATACTTATGAACTTGGGGGCACTTATAACATTGTGTTTGCCATTTTTGGCAATTTACATCCGTATAATGTGTGCATTTGCCTGTAAAAGCCCAACAGTCATGCAGCGTCCAAACTATTTTACCTTCATAGGAAGATAAATATTTAAAAAGTGTTTCAAGATGCAAATAGTTTCCATGTAAATTGTGCAAATGAATCACATCCGGTTTTAATTCCTTAATAAAATCAATAAGTTTTCGCGTTCCATTTTTACTATAATATCCCTGATTTCCGAATGCTCTTGACTGAAGATTATGTAAGTGATTTTCTATTTTTGTTCCTATTTTATATGCTCTATGATAAGTTGTATTGCGCTGGCCATAAGCAATATAACATTTATGTCCTTCTGCCTCTAGTGAATTTGCTATATCTACACAGATAGAACCAGTACTCCCGAAACCACACACTGAATTAATCATCAATACTTTCATTATATCTCTGACCAAACTGTTCTTTTTACATAATCCGTATATGAAATAATGATGCGAACTATTTTTTCGGCAACATTCGGCATGGAATAATCTGACACTTGTCTGAAATTACGTTCCTTCCCCACTCTCTGATTTAGAACCTGAACTAACGCCTGCATGATGCGTTCCGGTGACAATCCAACCATCATGACAGAAGCTTCCTCCATTGCTTCAGCACGTTCGTGGGTTTCCCTGATATTTAAAGCTCTAAAGTTCAGGATGGAGGACTCCTCTGCAATGGTCCCAGAGTCTGATAACACTACATGGGCATTTTTTTGTAAGGCATTGTAATCATGGAATCCAAGTGGTTTTAGGAACTGAATTTCCGGATGCATTTCAATTTGCATCTTGTCAATCATATTTCGTGTACGTGGGTGTGTAGAAACAATAATTGGATAATGATATTTTTCGGCGATTGCATTTAAAGAAGTCATTAAATCACGAAAGTTTTTTCCGGAGTTAATATTCTCTTCTCTATGAGCGGAGACAACAAAAAACTTCTCTCTTTCTAAATTTAACTTGTCCAATACGTTAGATGCTTCAATCTTTGGTAAATAGTGGTTCAACACCTCATACATAGGTGACCCTATTTTAATTATTCTATCAGCTGGCAAGCCTTCTCTTAGCAAATATTCACGGGCAATACCAGAGTAGGTAAGATTAATATCAGCAATATGGTCCACTATTTTGCGATTAGTTTCTTCAGGTACCCGCTGGTCAAAACATCTGTTCCCAGCTTCCATGTGGAATATCGGAATGTGGCGTTTTTTGGCGGGAATGGCACATAGGCATGAATTTGTATCACCCAAGACAAAAAATGCATCCGGATTCTCTTTTTCAAGAATAGGGTCAATTTTTACTAACATATGTCCTATTGTTTCAGTAGCATTTCTCCCTGCTGCTTCCAAAAAATAGTCTGGTTTGCAGATACCTAAATCTTCATAGAAAATTTGATTGAGCTCATAATCATAGTTTTGCCCTGTATGTACTAAAACATGCCTAATAACCTCCGATTGGTTTAATCTAGTAACAATGCAAGATGATCTAATAATTTCCGGTCTTGTACCTACAACCGTTAAAACTTTTAATTTTGTCATAGAGTATAATTTTTCAATTCTCTTAATTGTTCTTCAAAATTTTTTGAAATTAGTGTTGGAATCATTAGATGGTTAACAGGGTTGGGTGTTAAAAACGGTAAGATGTCATACTTCGTATTAAAAGTACGTTGAAAAAGTTGCAATAATTCGCACTTGTTATAATATTCCGAGGTTCCACCAATTTCAAAGATAGTTTTATCGTTTAAATCTTTTGAGGCCAAAAGATGCACAATCTGTTTGCACCATTCTAAGGTAGTAATCCCATTCCATAAATGGTTAAGGTAGCCTCTTAATTTGGTTCCTTCGTTGTTATTTAAAAACCAAGCTAGCAGGCCTTTACCCTCGGGGTTTTTATCAGGGCCGATAATTGAAACCCTAAATATAATCGTATTGGGCCTTCCTCGTAACACTTCCTCGGCTAACCTCTTAGACCATCCATAAGTATCAATTGCATTAGGTACGCTCATAATGCTGTAGGGCTCAATGGCATTTCCATTATACACGCAATCTGTACTTGGATGTACTAACGTTTGGGTTGGTAAAAGATGAGTTTTTAAGGCCAAAGGCAATAAGGTGTTAACCATTAAAATTTCATTCTCATCATCAGTTTTTTGTTTTATCTTACCTATACAATTTATTATTATCGCATCAGGATAGGCTAAAATATCATCTATAAACTTTTCTCTTTCCTTAGGATCAAACCTATGTTGAACTTCGTGCAGGGAGAAACCAGACTTACTAAAATAAGAATAAACCATTTGTCCTAACATGCCCTTAGAACCTAATACAATAATGGGTCTCTTTTTATTCATAGTACGTTTAATCTTTAAATTGTGTAGGTCTTATGTTCTTTCCTATAGTGCATATATAAGACGCTAATTGTTGTAGATTTAAATAGAAGCAAGTATGAGAATGCATACATATTTCAAAATCGTTTCTATAAGTGGAAATAAGAAATAAGCTTCCAGAGAATAATAAATAAAGGTTATAAAATTCTCAATTGAACATTTTTAGAACCGGATTTTTACTTAGTCGGTATTTATAGTTCAACTGAAATATTCTCATAAAGTCACTAACCCTCTACCCAATATGTCATGTCACCAATTGACAAAGCGGCATTAACATAATAATCCTCATGATGGATAGTGGATAGCATTGGGCTATAAGCTTACATTACAAGATGGTAAAATACTGCCAGAGGCAAATTAGTCAGCTGGAGAACCTTTAATATTTTTAGGTCATGAGTTTCTGCATGATAATAAGGTAGATAAGATTGAAAAACAGATTACTGAACTTCCTCAGGAAATGTATCCGGATCTTCTGGATCATAGGGCTCATTAATCCAAAAATTAGTATAAACTACCTTGTTCCCTATATTTTTAATGCTATGCGTGTACCAAATCGGCATGTCCACATAAGCGGGTGCGGTATCTCCGTCCAATTCAAAATTCAATACTTCATTAGTCCCAATTCTTCGTAACTGAATTAAGGCTTTCCCTTTAATTACAGCAAACCTTTCAATCTTACGAGTATGGTAATGGTTGCCACGAGTAATACCGGGCCCGGTGGTGGAAAAAGAAACCTGTCCTCCCGTACCTGAGCGAATAATCTCCACAAACATACCTCTTGAATCGGTATGTTGCATAAACTTCACAGGAAAATAGTTTTTATGATCAATGTAACTCCTAAAAGTGTTAAACAAATCACGGTCAAACACGCTATCCAAAACGGGTATATCACCTTTATCAAGATATGACTGTTTGTAGGATTGTAATTTGTTTAATATATCAGAAACCGTTGCGACTTTTGTACAGGGCACTCCATAGTAAATCTCATTTTCCCGACTATCAATTTTATGCAAAATCTCACTCACCAGTTCCCCTATATAAATCAAAAATATCTCACTATCAGTTTTGATTTCAGGAATCTTCCCGTGTGTAAGGCGATAACAAAATGTGGAAATAAAAGAATTATAATCAGGTAATCCAAAAGGTCCAAATACATTCGGAATCACCATACCTGTAAAAATCCCGCCTGATTTTTCAACCCATTTTGCTAAAAGTTTTCGCCCATCTTTTTTGGATTTTCCATATAGATTGTCTCTTTCTTCCTGAGAAGAAGATGCAAATAAGAGGTGGGCATTACTGGCGGTACGTTTAAGTGAATCAACTAATCTCGTAACAAGTGATATATTGGTCTCATAGATTAATTCCTGGCTATCATGACGGTTCATAGCCGCTAAATGAACTATCGTGTCACATTGTGAAACGAATTTATCGAGATCCTTTTCTACATTAAAGAACTCTTTTTTAAAGGGTATCCGTTGATACTTTTCTGGATATAATCCAAGGGTATTAAACAGGTGTGTTCCTATGAACCCGTTTTGTCCCGTTATTCCAATGCGTAACATAAGTTGTAAATGCGTCCAATGTAATCCTTATTTCCGAACATTCGTGGATGAAGCCTGCCTACCGGCAGAAAGGATGGACAAAATGAATTAATCAGGATATTGTACCACTCCTTCCTCGCCCAACACCTGCCTGCGGATCAGCGGTAACTTATATAGCAACTTTTTGATCCCTTCCGTATCCAGTTGAAGAGTATTATGGGAATTGAAATCTTCTACTTCAGAAATATGTTTATTACCCTGTTCGAAATATTTACCGTAATTCAGATCACGGTTATCTGCAGGGATCCGGTAGAAATTCCCCATGTCTTTCGCACGAAACATTTCTTCCCTGGTACAAAGTGTTTCATGTAACTTTTCCCCATGACGTGTTCCGATGATTCTGATCTCGTTAACTGCCTCGCATATCTCTTTCATGGCTTGCGCCAGGTCCCCTATTGTTCCTGCCGGTGCTTTATTAATAAAAAGATCCCCAGGATTACCGTGCTCAAAAGCAAACAACACCAACTCTACCGCCTCTTCTAACGACATCAGGAATCTTGTCATTTTCGGGTCGGTTACAGTTATTGGAGTACCATTTTTTATTTGTTTTAAAAATAAAGGAATCACAGAGCCTCGGGAGGCCATTACGTTTCCATAACGGGTCAGGCAGACGGTGGTATTATTCAAACTTCTGGAGGCTGCTATGGCTACCTTTTCCATCAGGGCTTTGGAAATTCCCATAGCATTAATAGGGTAAGCCGCTTTATCCGTACTCAGGCAAATAACTTTATTGACATGATTCTCTGCAGCGGCGCGGATTACGTTTTGTGTCCCGAGTACATTTGTTCTGGTGGCCTCTATGGGAAAAAACTCACAGGAAGGCACCTGTTTTAAGGCAGCAGCGTGAAATACATAATCCACGTCATGCATTGCCTGTTCCACGCTTTGATAATCCCGTACATCACCGATATAAAATTTTACTTTATCATTTTTCAGTCTTGTACGCATGTCATCCTGCTTCTTTTCATCTCGGGAAAAAATGCGGATCTCATTAAAATGATCGGTATTAAGAAAGCGGTGTAACACGGCATTTCCAAAGGAGCCGGTGCCGCCGGTGATGAGAAGCGTTTTATTTTTTAACATAATTTATTAGAATATTATTTACCTTGCTATGCTGTATGTTCATTATGGATTGTCAGTTATTGGTTATCAGTTGTGAGTTATCGGTTTCAAAAGTTTGGGTGATAACCATATAAGCCGTTAGGGATTTTTTGTCATTATCTTTCGTGTTTCATTCTGTCCATAGACTGACTTGCTAATGACTTTGCTTTTTTCTACTAACATACCGCCGCTCTGCGACTCATTAATTCAGGGTAAAAAGTATCGGTGCAGCGTACCGACAGCCGTCGGCCGTCGTCTGCGAAGCTTTTATGCGGGCGTTGAGCGGGACATTTTGAATCTGCCTCACACGATTGTGGATATATCATTATGTTAGTGGGATATTCAACCCTTTCAGGGTTGGATCCCGTTTTTCTCCTTGGTCCGTGGGTGATACCCACGGTTAATCACATTGATGCCTTTCAGGCATCCCTCTACGGAAGAGATCTTAAACGACATTGATCCATGATGTGAGGCTTTGGATGGCAATCTGACTTCTTTAGATAAATTTTCTTTCTGTTTCGTTTATGATACGGCTTCGCCGTTCTCAGTCACAGGAGGTCACTGAAAGGCGGGCACTATCGCCAAAGGGTGTCACTTAATTAGCGTAAAGGTTTTTCGGAGGAAAGGTTAAAGTGTTTTATGAGTGATCAGGTCAAAAAACAGGTAAGGAATACAAATCATTATTTTTTTAATTTCTGATACTTTATTCTGGAGTAATAAGCTCCTTCATCTCTTATTTTATAAATACTTAGTTCTTTTCCTGCCGGATGTCCTTTTTCGTCCATCCGTTATGTTTTATGCTGCCGTTACCGTTCCTGGCCCCTGCCCCCCTGCCCCGGCCCCCTTTGTCCCCCAGAGGGGGATTTTGGGTGTAATAGCCGTCTCCGTAACCGTAGCCATAGCCGCCGTATCCATAACGATACGCTTCGCCGGATTTGATATCATTCAGCACGATGCCTAAGTGAGAAAAACGTTTCCCCTGGTAATAGCTGTCCAGCAAGCGGATCTGATCCTTGAAAGTATATCCGTTCCTGACGATATATATAGACGCATCCGCGTACTTACCGATGATCTGGGCATCCGTCACCAAACCTGCCGGAGGCGTATCGAGGATGATATAATCATAGCGTTCTTTCATATCCGTTATCAGCTTCTCCATAGCCGCCTGCAGCAATAATTCGGAAGGATTGGGGGGAACAGGTCCGCTGCCGATGAAATACAGGGGATCCTTTCCTTCTTGTATGGCCTGGCCCATATCCTCTGCCGCCAATTGTCCGGATAAATAGTTCGATACTCCTGCCCGGTGGTCCA
>SCQT01000229.1 GCA_004322015.1 Chitinophagaceae bacterium | reverse complement strand
TTTTGAGCATCCGGCGCAATCTCAAAATATCCTTCTCCTGTCATTTCCACCGTTCTTGTCTTTCCTGAAAATGCTACCGGATAATGCAAGGAGGAAGCTGAATTTAACCAAACCTTTGTCCCGTCAGGTAATACAATCTCATATTGTCCGCCGCGCGGCGTATTGAGTGTATTATACACAAGCTGATTCTCATTACCACCAGTTGAATGTGTCAGCTTATACGCCAATTGCCCATTATTTAATTTGATCACACTGATGTTACCTTGCTGTGCCAAAGAGCCGTTTGATGCACTATCTAACAGCACTTTTTTCCCGTTAGCTAGCGTTAATACGGCTACATTTCCCCCCGGCTTTATCTCCTCGCCTCTATTTTGTAACGCTGTAGCTGCAATAGCTCTTCTTTCCCGCTCTTGCCTGATCTTCAGTGTATAGAGGATTGCTCCTATCCCAAATAAAACAGCTAATGCCGCGGCTACTCTCCACACTTTGGTTAATCCGGATATTCTGATCTTTAATCGTTCTTTCTCGTGTATCTCGTTCCAAATTTCATTCAGCAACCGTTTTTCAGATCCTTTATTTCCTATCTCGTTATTTACTGATTCCAATTTTGACTTAGCCAGTAAAAGGTTGTAATAAGTTTCAATAAGCTCCCTTTCTTCCTTAGTTGCTTTCCCTTCAACATACCGATGCAGTATCCGGATAAACTGTTTCTTCTCCATTTAATCTGAATTAGCGCTATACTAATAAGATACATAAAAAAGAAAAAATCCCAAGCCGACGGAAAATTTTCCTAAAGGAAAAAAGTGAATAGAAAAGAGGATAGATGAGATAAATTGGTTTTTAAAAAGGCAACAGCACGTCCCAACTGATTCTGAACAGTCTTTCGTGAAAGGGATAATTGACGGGCAATTTCATCAGTGGAAAGACCTTCTTCAAAATAAGAATCAAAAATTTTTCTTCGCTGAGACGGTAAAGTGTTGAGAAGATTCCTATAGGCCTGCAAAAATTCATGTTGCAGGATAAGAAAATCAGCAGTTTCTTCAGTAAGAATATTTTCAGTCTTATGCATTAAAATCTCAAACGGGATAAAATGTTTTTTCTTTTCAAAAACCCTTAGTGCCTGGTTTCGTACAGAAACAAAAAGATAGGCTTTAAGATTGTTTATTTGTAATTCTTTGCATCGGAGCCACAGATGCACAAAGACCTCCTGAGTAATATCCTGAGCCTGCACATGGTCTTTTAACAGATAAAGCGCGTTGTGGTAAACTTCTTCCCAATGTTTACTATATAAAATGTTAAATGCTCCCTCATTTTCATCTTCTCTGATTCTTTGTATTAAAGTTTGGTCATCCTCAGTGTAAATACTCTCCATAAGTCATTGATTTTTAAAAATAATAGAGCGGATTATACATTAAAAAATCGAGCTTCTTATTAGCTAACATACAATAATATCTGATATTATAAAAGAATTGCGGTTAAATAATATAATCCTTGGAGGAATGACGTATCAGAAAAATAGCCAGGTCCTTTGGCAAAGGCTGATAAATTACACAATCTTTATAGGCTTTTGTGATACCTGGAAGAAGCTTGGTAACAAGCAATAAAAGAATAAAAAAGAATCTCTTACAGATAAGAATCTCAGCTATCCTTACGGATTTGGAAGATATTCTTAAAGTGATCCGGCTGGGACTTGAACCCAGGACCCCAACATTAAAAGTGTTGTGCTCTACCAACTGAGCTACCGGATCTTCAGGAATCAATGTATATATTAAACCCCTGGATTTTTTAAAAGCGATGGCAAAGGTAATAACAAATTATTTTTGCGCCAACAGATGATAGAAAAAAATTTATTCATCTTCCGCTGCACATTTATTTTTGATGATGCTGAATGTCCGTTATTTTTGCTGCTCCTAAATGATTGAGTTATGTCCCTTTCTTTTCAGAATAAGGTAGTCATTGTTACCGGCGGTTCCTCCGGAATCGGCCAGGCCTTAGTCAGGCGCTTCTTGTCAGAAGGGGCCCGGGTGGCTACTTGCGGCCGCCATCAGGATAAGTTGGATGCGCTGCAAAAAGATTTGGCGAATGATCACCTTTATACAAATATTGCCGATGTAAGCGAGGAAGAACAGTGTAAAGCTTTTATTGATAGTGTCATTCAAAGGTTTGGGAGAATTGATGTGCTTGTCAATAACGCCGGAAGGTCCATGCGTGCTTTATTTGACGATTTGGAAGATCTGTCCGTTTTGAGAAAGCTGATGGATACCAATTTCTGGGGTTGTGTATATTGCACGAAATATGCTTTACCCGAATTGAAGAAAAGCCGTGGTGTGATAGCAGGTATATCTTCCATAGCCGGCTACAGAGGTTTACCTGCCCGTAGCGGTTATTCCGCTTCTAAATTTGCCATGCAGGGATTTTTAGAAACGCTTCGGACAGAACTTTTATACACTGGCGTGCGCGTGATGTGGGTATGCCCGGGATTTACCGCCTCCAACATCAGAAATACCGCTCTGGATAAACAAGGCCATGCACAGGAAGAAACTCCTCTGAAAGAGAATAAATTAATGACGCCGGAAAAAGTGGCAGACCTTACTTTTAATGCCATCATAAAACGTAAACGTACGCTGGTGATGACTTCCCAGGGAAAGCTGACTGTCTTTATGAATAAATGGCTCCCTTCCCTGACTGATAGATTAGTATATAATTTCTTTAAAAAGGAACCCGGATCACCGTTGAAGAAATAGTTTCAGCTGTTCCAACTGTTCCAGAGTCGTTCCAAGGGAGTTCAAAAAATTCGGTCAGTTCCGTGGTTGTTCCAGAGTGGTTCCAGCGTGGTTCCAGAGTAGTTCCAGAATAGTTCCATGGTTGTTTCAGGAGTCCCATGGTACATGAAACATGGGACACGGAACTTGGATCCTGAAACTAAAATTCCCCCTCTGGGGGACGAAGGGGGCTATAAGTAAATTTCATATTCTCAACTGTATTTAGGAATTTTGGCACAAATTACATCTACACGGCAGCGTGGCTATTATTACCCTCACATCGGATATAGGTTTGCAGGACTATCTTACCGGAGCAGTCAAAGGATTATTATATCAGATATGCCCCCAACATGCCCTGGTGGATATTTCCCATGAAATATT
>SCQT01000228.1 GCA_004322015.1 Chitinophagaceae bacterium | reverse complement strand
GAAGGCTTGATCTTTCTTCCGCTGGTAATTGACTAAAGGCTGACCTGATCTCTTTTGCATTCATCTTGCATTATTTTCTACAAATCTACAAAATAACACGCATTTTTAAGCTATAGCCAATTTTATTTATAAGTATTTGATAATTAGAACACTAACTGGAACAATAAACTCGAGCGGTCAGAATTTTCCCATGTACACGGTAAATTCTGTATCACAAGGCGCTACTAAAGTGAATTTCAACTGGGCAGGAGTCAGCAACATCACTTGCGTGCAATCATCTACCAATCCGCCGGTCAGTCAGACAGGATTTATTTATTACCCCGGTAGTCAATCTTTCTGGTTTACTTTATCCAAGGGGCAATCTATTAGTGTAAAATTTTCAGGCACTTCGTCGTGTGGATCAGTGATTGCCAATCGTACATTTAATGTTCCCGGGTATGGTTATATCGTTTCGCCGAATCCTGCTCAGTCGCAGATTACGATTTCTACATCAACCGGCGACCAAAGTTCCATGATGAAAGGGCTGCAACCGATAAATGCAAATACCAGTCAGTACATTCAAATTGTGAAAATTATTGATGCTTCAGGGACAGTTGTAAAACGGTAACAATTTAGTGGTAATTCTAAAAAGGTGCAGGTGGATGTTTCAGCGTTGGCTGACGGAATTTATTTTATAGAAATAAGCGACGGAAAAAATATTGAAACTTAAAAGTTAGTAATCGGCAAGCAATAAATTGGACTTTTACAGAATAAAGTTGCATTGAACTTTGCCAATATTGAAAATACTAAAAAGAGTGAGCAATGCAAATGATCTCTATCCTATAAGTTTGGGAAAGGAGTTATTGAGTTTATGAATGGGGTAACATGCTATGAATTTACCTCCAAATAAGTTTTGGTTATGCTCTCGCCTTTTTGTAAACTTCGTGCAGATCTTTTACTCTTCTATTAAACCTTATGTTATGAGCTCGTTAATGTACGAAGCCAGAGTCCTTTTATTTGTCACTCTTTGTTTCTCCATTGAATGCAGAAAAGAAATCAGAAATAATCCGACAACCAATGGCTCACCTGCGACTCAAACGGTGGGTAATCTTGAACTTATCCTGGAAACGACCGATATGAATGGTAATTTTAAATCACAATTTGCAGAGGGAGAAAATTTTATGCTCACGCTTATGATTAAAAATAACAATGCCAAAGGAGTAACGCTTTGCCATTGTTTTTTAACTGATACAAATCCTGATCTCTTTGCTGTATATACAGCGGAACCAACTGCTTCAAAGTATGGAACCATGGCTGCAGGCGATTCTGTCGGTCAGCCATGGAACGCAGCGGGCGGCATTGACATTGCTCCGATCACCGGGATCGGAGCTAACTCATTTATTAAATATACCTTACCCTGGTTCATTTCCGATACAACCGTTAAATATTTTGCGCCTGTATCCCCTCCGGTTGAGGCCTTTCATGTGGTGCAGAACTCTATGCTTCCTGTCGGTATGTATTATACGCAGTTCAGGCTCAGTTATCTGAATAGCCCCGTATATCTTAAATTTTATTTTGAAGTTTACTAATGTGAAGTCAGGTTTAAAATGACGTATGAAAATTATCGCACAAAGCCACAGGGAATGAACAGAGAAAATCTTTAGTGGACTTTGTGCCTCCGTGGGAAATGCAACACATTATTTTTGGCATGACATTGTAATACCTTACTGAATGATGAATTCCTCTCAAAGCTGACGATAAGGATAATGGCAACGGTTTATGATTGCACTTCTTCGGCTATCTATTAAACTTGACCTTTGCCAAGGAATAATTATTTTTTAAAAATCTTGTAAAGAAAAAAATTTTATCTTTAGGTTTTGATGTAAAATGTACACAAAGTAACCTTTACTGCCATGAAAAAACTTTACACTTCTATGTGGATTTTAATCTTCCTGTTCTTTTCTTTTCATTTCGCAGTCGCGCAGACAAATACCAATCCCTGGATCATTAAAGCAGACAAAATTGATCCTTCCGATTATTACGGCATCACGGTTGCCAACGGAATGATCGGCATTGTATCCTCGCCGCAACCGCTTACTGTTAAAGCCGTAGTGCTGAACGGCGCCTATGATCTGTATGGAAGAGGCATGGTGAGCAATATCATGGAGGTGTTCGATTTTTTGAATATGACCTTGGATGTGGATGGAGAAAGAGTGACTGCTGCCAATATTTCCAATATGAGGCAGTCGCTGAATATGAAAAAGGCTGTGTTTACTTCCTCTTTTGATTTTAAAGATAAAGCCACGGTAACTTATTCTTACATGGCTTTAAGGCAATTGCCCTATACCGCATTAGTCAATGTCACCATTCATGCGAAAAAGGATATCACCGTTATCCCTGCCAGCGTGATGCAGGCGCCGGATATGCTGCGGGATGTGCAAAATTATTATAACGAAATTGACCGTCCGCAAGCCCTCATCCGTTTACTGACTTCCACTGCGAAAAGTCCCACGGGAAAATTATTGATCGCCGCTTCCAACTGCTTTATTTTTCCTGAAAAACATGGAGAAGAACCGCAGGTCATTCATGAAATGTGGGATAACAATATGCATTCGATGAAATTTTACAAGCATTTGAAAGCCGGTGAAAACTATAGCTTTAGTGTGGCCGGTTCCATTCTTTCTTCCGCCAACGATCCTGATCCGCTCAATTCCGCAGAACGCCTGACTATCTATGCTGCCTTGCAGGGGAAGGATCAGCTTTTAAACGCTCACTACGCTGCCTGGGATTCTTTATGGAAATCGGATATTCAAATAGAAGGCGATCCCGATGCACAATTAGCCGTTCATTCTGCCATGTATCATTTGTATTCATTTGTGCGTGCCGGCACTGCTTACAGCATTTCACCCATGGGTTTATCGGGATTGGGATATAACGGACATATTTTCTGGGATGCGGATCTGTGGATGTTTCCTGCCATCTTAGAATTACATCCTGCACTGGCAAAGTCTATGATCGAATATCGTTATGAAAGATTGCAAGCAGCGGAACGGAATGCGTTTTCTCATGGATTCAAAGGAGCTATGTATCCCTGGGAATCTGCAGAAACCGGCGACGAAGAAACGCCGGTTTGGGCTTTGAGCGGACCTTTTGAGCATCATATTACCGCAGACGTGGCTATCGCTGCCTGGAATTATTTTTGCGTAACACAGGACACCCCATGGCTGAAGGAAAAAGGTTATCCCATACTGAAAGAGACGGCAGACTTCTGGGCTTCACGAGTACAGCGCAACGGTCCGGGGCATTATGATATTGATAACGTAGTAGCGGCAGATGAATGGGCTGAGAATGTGGACAATAATGCTTTTACCAATGCAGCAGCTATCACCAATCTGCGGGATGCGGTGAAAGCGGCAGCGATAGTGGGCGCTGCGCCTGATCCTGACTGGACCGTAGTAGCCGATAATATTCCTATCCTGAAATTCCCCGATGGAGTAACCAAAGAATTTGCTGCTTATCACGGCGAGCCGATTAAACAGGCAGATGTCAATCTCTTAGCCTATCCTCTTAATTTTATTACAGACACTGCTCAAATTCGAAAAGACCTTTTGTATTATGAACCCCGTATCGGCAACGGTCCTGCCATGAGCTATTCGGTGTTGTCCCTTTTATATGAAAGATCAGGTAATTCTGAAAAGGCCTATTCTCTTTTTCACCGTTCCTACCAACCGAATGAAGTTCCTCCCTTTAATGTATTGGCTGAAACTGCAGGGGGAACCAATCCGTATTTTGCCACTGGTGCAGGCGGGATGTTGCAGGCGGTGTTGAATGGTTTTGGGGGATTGGAAATAACTGATCACGGAATTGAGCAATTAAAACCCAAACTGCCTAAAGCCTGGAATCAATTAACAATTACCGGTGTTGGAAAGGAGAAAAAAACTTACGTTGTGCGAAAATAAGCGATAAGCTATGGCTAAATAATATATTGACGTGTTGGATAATTTGAACCAGCAGTTACCGGAAAAGGATTTTAGAAATTGACCTTATTGAAATAAAGCGTCAAATCTTAGTAGAAATAAAGCGAAAAACTGTTAAACCTTATTACTTTATTACCTTCTTTCGTATTAAGATTGAATACAAGTTATTCTTAACTTTATGAAAATGTTTTTATGCAGCCAAGAAAGGTACCCTTTATTATAACCACTATAATTTTTGCGGTACTACTTATAATAATGGCACTTTCTTCCAGACCAGGATTATTCCATGGGGAAGACACCGCTATACAAAAAGAAGCAGCTTTAAAAAAATATGGCTTTTACCTGGAACCTGACAACGAACAGGCAGGTATCCACTTCAGGCATGAATCTCCTCAATTAGATCCTAAGATAAAAAATATAGAACACTTAATTGCGTCCATGGGCGCCTCCGTTTCGGTGACGGATTTTAACCAGGATGGATGGGATGATATTTATTTCACCAACAGCCGCACCGGAAGTCAAAATGCGCTTTACCGGAATTTACATAATGGAAAATTTGAAAATGTAGCTGGCCAAATGGGAGTTGCCGATTTAAATAAAAAAGGAACCGGGGTTTGTATGGGCGCAGTATGGGGAGATTATGATAATGATGGGTATCCTGATCTTTTAGTTTATAAATGGGGAAAGCCTTTATTATTTCATAATGAAGGCGGTAAAAAATTAGTGGATGTGACGGCCGGTAGCGGCTTACCTGCCTGGGTAAATGCTAATTGCGCCGTCTGGTTTGACTTTAACAGAGACGGGCGCCTGGATCTTTTTATCGGCAGCTATTACAATGAGGCATTCAATCTGCAGGACCTGAATACTACTAAAATTATGCCCGAAAGTTTCAGGTATGCCAATAACGGAAGCAGAAATTATCTGCTGGAGAATATGGGCAACGGTAAGTTTAAAGATGTGACTGCCGAATATGGATTAACTTCTACCAAATGGACGCTGGCTGCCGGTACCGTTGACTTAAATGGCGATGGTTATCCTGACCTGTTCGTTGCTAACGACTATGGAGTCAATCAATTATTTATGAACGATAGCGGGAAAAGATTTGTAGAAGTGGGTAGCCAGTCAGGCATTGGAAATATACCTAAAAGTGGGATGTGTGTAGCTTTCGGAGATATAGATGACAGCGGACTCATTGGAATTTATAATACGACCATCACTGAAAAAGGTATTTTAATTCAGGATAATAATTATTGGCAGCCGATACAAGAAGCTGTGAAATCTCCCTATCCTAAATTTGTAAATCTGGCCCAGCTCGCCGGGATAGAAAATGCAGGATGGAGCTGGGGTGCGCAGTTTGGCGACTTGAATAATGATGGCTACCAGGATTTGTATGTGGCAAATGGATTTATCTCAGGTAAAAGTCGAAGATCTTATTGGTATGATTATGCGAAAGTTACGAGCGGTAACAAGGAGATTATCGGAGATGCGAAAAACTGGCCGGATATGAAAGGAAAGAGTTTGTCAGGTTATGAGATGGACAAAATATGGTTGAACAATGGTGATGGCACCTTTCAGGATGTATCCCGGAAAGTTTGTCCCCCCGCCACCTATGATGGCAGAGCAGTGGCAATGGCTGACTTATGGAACAATGGCGCATTGGATGTGATTGTTGCCAATCAAAATAATATTCCGATCATTTATAAAAATATCATTCAAAATCATAACAACTGGATAGAATTAGATTTACGTGGTACGATAAGTAATGCAGATGCGGTGGGTGCAAAGGTATTAGTGGAATGGGATGGGAAAAAGCAAATGCAGGTAGTAACAGATGGTATCGGCTTTTCTTCTGAAAACAGTCACCGTTTACATTTTGGACTGGATAAAAGCAATCAAATAGATCGCATTATTATTTATTGGCCTTCCGGCAAGATCACTACTTTAACCAATCCTCAAATCAATCAATTGCATGTTATCAAAGAACCAGGATAAAAAAAGTAATTATTTTCAATATGTTCCTCCGGCTTTCATTACGATTCTGCTGCTGATCGGGCAGTTGAGTTTTGGAATGCTGGACAGTTATGGAAACCTCGTGGCATCAGTTGTCACTTCCATGATAGCGGAGCTTTTATTATCCAGATTTATTCTGGGAGTATGGAGAAAAAATCTTGCCAGCGCTTATATCACCGGAATAAGCGTGGGAATATTAATACGCGCGCCGATGATTTGGCCGTATATCATTACGGCATTACTTGCCATCATGTCCAAATATGTGCTCAGATACAAAGGACGGCATATTTGGAATCCCTCCAATTTTGGTGTTTCCTGGATGCTCTTTATGGCGCCGCTGGATGTGGCAGGATTAAGCATTCAGTGGGGAAGTAATTTTCTGGGACTAGCAGTGATATGGATTTTAGGATTACTGATTGTTTACCGGGCAAAAAGATTGTTCGTAACACTAACTTATGTGGTCAGCTATATCTTTTTTGCTTACCTGAGAAGTTTAATTGTGGGAGATACTTTTCTCGCAGAAGTTTCTCCGTTGACAGGTCCGATGTACCAGCTGTTTATATTTTTTATGATCACGGATCCGGTAACTTCCGTTTCAACCAGAAAAGGAAGAATATCAGTTGCTTTTTTGGTGGCGGCAGTTGAATGCGTTTTACGGTTAGACAGCTTCATTTATGCACCCTTTTATGCACTTTTTTTAGTGGGGCCGGTGGCTAAATTTATGGATTTGAGGAAAAATACTTCAGTCCCCCGAGTTGCTCTTCCGTAATGTCTTCCAGACGACGTTTTCTTGTTTCTACCCCAAAGAAAAACATAGCCAGGGTGGCAAAGACTAGTGGGACGGCGCCTATCAAAGCTGTGGCAGAAATAGAAGGAGGAGCTACTGCTATCACCACCAGCGCGATGATGAGTACTCCGCCGAATTTACTGACTCCTGCCACCAGTCCGCCACCTCTCGAACGAACTGCGGTAGGATATATCTCTGCCGCATACGCTGAAAGGACAGATATGACCGAACTTATTCCCCAGATGGGTATGGTCAGTAAAATATAGAGAAGCAGACGGTCATGTACAATGGAATCTCCCGCGAATAAAAAACCGATCATGGATGCTGCAGTGAGTACGGTCAAGAGGATAATGGTTCGTTTACTGCTCCAGAAACCATACATCCAGGCAATCAGAAAATTGAGCGGAAAACCTATCAAAGCCGCATTCCTCAATATCGCAAAGGAACCGGCCTGTGAAAACCCCAGTTTTTGCAGGTTAGAAGGTATCCAAAGTTGAAAACCAAACTCCACAAAGCCTCCGCCAAGCGCCAAAAGCGCCACAGTCAGAGTGAGCCCGCCAAAAGGTGAGCGAAACAATTGCAGGAATTGATCTTTCACATTCATTTCAACTGTGTTTTTCGGAGCTATTTCTTTTATTACGCCGGCTCCAAACCGCTTCATAATATTCTGTGCCTCCTTTACTCTGCCGTGAATCAGCAAATATCTGGGTGATTCAGGTATCCAGTGATTGAGCAGGATAAGTAAAAATCCGCTGGGAAAACCGATCAGCCAGAGAATACGCCAGGTATAATGCGGGACCAGCCAGGAGGCGAGCGCACTTGCAATGATATACGCTCCCGCAATATCTCCGCCGATCAGCACCATCAGCCAGCCGCGATGTTTGGCGGGGATGCATTCTGCAATAAGCGTAAACAAGATGGGCAACATTCCGCCAACGCCCCATCCCATGATCTGACACATGATGCAATTCATCCAGAATTCAGGCATGCAACCACAGGCGCTCGTAGCAATGAAGGTAATTCCTGCCATCAGAATAGAGGACCTTCTGCCGATCTTATCACCCAGCCATCCCCACAAAAAAGAGCCAATGACCGTTCCTGTGATCCCTGAAAGCGGAAGCAGGGCTACCGGAATAATTCCCCCGGGATTTACAGGAGATTTAAGGCCGTATTCCCTTGCCATTCCCGGTACGACAAACGACAGGATGGTCGGCTTCATCACGTCCAATGTGATGGCAAGAGCCATCACGAATAATAATCCGATATGGGTGAAATTAATAGGAGCATCATCCAGCGCACGTATCTTCAGATGTTCATACTTTTCAGTTTCCTCTCCGGCACGGGAAGGTATCAGGCTGTATAAGGTGGTAATAAGCCCGAGCGCAACCAGGATCATTCCCACCGTCATAGCAGTACCCATGCCCATACCGGCTAACCGGAAGCCCATGTCGTGAGCGTTAATATACATGGGAAGCTGAAGGGCGACTCCTGCTGTAACAGTCGAAAATCCTATCCAAAAGGCCGCTTTACTTTTGAAGATATTATTCCTCTTGTAGAGTAGAATAGGAAGCATAGACTTTAAATGTGACTGGTTTAAAATCCGAAAATTAAGATTTTGGAATAATTTACCCATTTTTTATTTTGTAATTTGCAGTCCATTTAATGAGAAATTTTTTAATCGAGAAATGAGTAACATGGAATATTCAACACAATACATCGAAAATTTTGTCAATCTTCTTGACTACGATAATAATATCATCTTTAACATGACAGAAGAAGCGGTTAGCGCCGCCATCCTTTCCGGTGATCCCGAACAGGTGCGTAAAATTGAAGGGCAGTTTGCCGTTGTCGAAAAACGGGGTAAAGAGGTTTTTATGGCGCGTTCCATCGGGAGACCGATGCGTTATTTTCTTGCCAAGCAGACATCCGGTCCGTTGTTGATTGTGGCCGAAAGGATAGATGAGATTTATAATTACCTGGAAAGTAAGCATTTGCATCATCAGTTTCATCCTTCTTATACGAGAATGGTCCCTGCCCATTATGTAGTGCGGCTCGAATTGGTTGGTTGCCCTGATCCGAATCCGGTTTATACCCGCTTCTTTGATCCGAAGAGAAATAGTTTAACTAATGATTTAGATGAAATAGGCAGCGCTTATATCGGCGCTTTAGCCGATGAATGCCAAAAATGGTTAAACAATATTCCCTCTGATGAACCTGTGGGTGTGTTGTTTTCTGGAGGAATTGACAGCGGTTCGGTTTTTCTGGTCCTGTATCATTTGGTGTTGAAAATGGGGCTTTCTCCACAAAGGTTAAAGGCTTTTACTTTATCGGTGAACGGAGGTCCGGACGCAGAACAGGCCTATCACTTTTTAGACCAATCAGGCTTGTCTCTATTCCTGGAAGTAATTGATGTGACCCAATCGGCGATCAACTACAAAGATGCCATTAAGATCATCGAAGATTATAAACCATTAGATGTGGAAGCGGCCACGATGACCTTAACTTTATGTCAACAAATACGAAAAAAATATCCCGATTGGAAATATCTGGCAGATGGAGATGGGGGCGATGAAAACCTCAAAGATTATCCGATAAAAGAAAATACGGAATTGACTATCCGTAGCGTACTGAACAATACCATGCTGTATCAGGAAGGTTGGGGAGTGGATAAGATCAAACATTCCCTTACCTATACCGGCGGTCAGAGCAGAGGACACATCCGTTCCTATGCACCTGCTCATCAAGCAGGATTTAAGGGTTTTAGTCCCTATGCTTTACCTAATGTGATAGAAGTAGCAGAAGGTATTCCTTTTATTCAGTTAACTGATTGGCAGGAAGATGCTTTATATGCATTGAAAGGCGAAATAGTCAGCAGGGGAATCAAAGCCCTCACCGGAATGGACATGCCGGTATTTCCCAAACGAAGGTTTCAGCATGGGGCATTGGAGCAAAACACTTTTAAACAGATATTTCCCTCCAACGAAATGCAATACCGTTCTTATTTTCATTCGCTGTATGCCTGACAATGACAGATCAACGGAACACATTACAGCCGGGTATCCCTTATCATTTTCTGCATGAACAAGAGCCGGATGAAAAAGGGAACTTGCAGGAGATCAATACCATCTTCCTTACCAATAAAGGATGTGCTTTCAACTGTGTCATGTGTGATCTGTGGAAGAATACTTTGACAAACCCCACCATTCCGGGTGACATTGTAAATCAAATAGATTATGCTTTACCCAGATTGCCTGAAGCACAATGGATAAAATTGTATAACAACGGGAATTTTTTTGACCCCAAGTCCATTCCGCCCCCGGATTATGCCGGTATAGCGGAGAGAATACGATCATACCGCCGCCTGGTTGTAGAGAATCATCCAAAACTTTGTGGTAAGTCCTGTGTGGAATTTAATGAAATCATCAGCGGGAGATTGGAAATAGGGATGGGGTTGGAAACTGTTCATCCGGATATTTTTCCAAGACTTAAAAAACAGTTTACATTCGGGGATTTTAAACAGGCAACCCGTTTCCTAAAAGAACATGGCATAGATATCCGGGTATTTATTTTATTAAATCCTCCTTTTCTTACAGACAGAGATGAAAATATCAAGTGGGCGCTGCGATCTATTGAATTTGCTTTTGAAAATGGAGCAGGTTGCTGTGCTGTGATTGCCACACGCCCGGGGAATGAATTTATGGAGGAGAGGCAAAGGGAAGGCCGGTATGTTCCACCCACCCTGGATGCTTTGGAAGAAGTTTTGGAAAGAGCGCTGGATCTGCATGGGGGAAGAGTGTTTGCAGATACCTGGGATATTGATTTTCTTTCCCGGTGTCCTCACTGCTTTCAGGCAAGAAAAGAACGTTTGAGAAAAATGAATTTGGATCAAAAAACTTATCCCGCTGTGGCATGTGGTTGCAGTGGGGAATAATGGACTGAAAGCCCCACATCTCCTGGCATAAATAAATTTTTATCCCTTACATTTGTACCCTGTTTTCATATAAGCTTGTCTTTCAAGCTGCTTTAAAATTTTAATTTTATTTCTTCATGGGTGTTTTAGTCAGTAAAAACAGCAAGATCATCGTTCAGGGTTTTACGGGAACGGAAGGTACTTTCCATGCCACGCAAATGATTGAATACGGGACCAACGTAGTCGGCGGGGTCACTCCGGGCAAAGGCGGGCAAATGCACCTGGATCGCCCGGTGTTTAATACGGTCAAAGATGCGGTGGCTGCTACCGGCGCCAATGTATCCATCATTTTTGTACCGCCGGCGTTTGCCGCGGATGCCATCATGGAAGATGCCGAGGAAGGGATAGCACTGATCGTATGTATTACGGAAGGCATTCCAGTACAGGATATGGTAAAGGCAAAAAACTATTTGGCGGGTACCCGTTCCCGCCTCATCGGGCCTAATTGCCCGGGTGTGATCACGGCAGGCGAATGTAAGGTGGGCATTATGCCGGGGTTTGTATTTAAGCCGGGTAAGACAGGGATAGTTTCCAAATCGGGAACCCTGACTTATGAAGCTGCCGATCAGGTAGTGAAGGCCGGATTAGGCGTATCCACCGCTATCGGTATTGGCGGTGATCCGATCATCGGCACGCCCACTAAAGAGGCCGTTCAGTTGCTGATGGAGGATCCGGGGACCGAAGGTATTGTGATGATCGGTGAGATAGGCGGTAACATGGAAGCCGAGGCTGCACGATGGATAAAAGAGAACAGCAGAAAACCGGTGGTGGGGTTCATCGCGGGACAAACAGCTCCCCCCGGCCGCCGCATGGGGCATGCCGGCGCAATCATAGGCGGGAAAGAAGATACTGCCGCAGCTAAAATGAAGATCATGCGTGAATGTGGTATCCATGTGGTGGACAGTCCTGCCGATATTGGAAAGACCATGGCACAGGTACTGAGGAAATAAATGACTAATTTGATGATGTCTGATTTGCGGATGTCCGATTTCTTTGATTCCTTCCTTTTCATCAAAGTAAAGAAAAGACGTTATTATCTATGTAACGTACCTTAGCTGCTGAATCCTAAAAAACTATTTTATCCTTTAATCGCTATCCGTCACGACCAAAAAAATAAAGCCCCTTCTGAGATCAGGAGGGGCTTCGCATACCTTGTTTGTCCTATGTGTAAAAGTGGTATGCGATAAGTTTGGAATAATTCAAATGCGTAAGATAATATCTTATTTCTTCGTTATACAGACATTTTTGATCATAAATAGACAGCCGGCGTTCAAAAAGGTTTAATCCCGCCCTTTTGGATTGTCGGTCTGTGGATTTTTACAAAAAGTAGCATCCTATTTGCGGAAATACATTATTTTCAATCTTTATTTATTCTTCTTATGAAAAAAACTGGTTTTGCCCTCTTTGTGTTGTTATTTATACAAATGAATGCGTATTCGCAACAATCCCATGCCTACGAAAAAGAATGGGAAAAAATAGCTGTTTTAGAAAAACAGCAACTTATCCGTTCCGCATGGAATGAGGTCAATGCTATTTATAAACAGGCCGCGGCACATCACGATGATCAGCAGCAGGTAAAAGCGCTGATATATCAGATGAAATACCGTGAGCAGATTGAGCCGAATGCCTCAGTGGATAATATCCGTGAAGCGGACTCTCTCACTCAAAAAGCCACGGGTATTCCCAAGGCTGTCCTGCAAAGTATGTTAGCTGAAATGTATCGCGGCTATGTGAACCGGCATCGGTATCAGTTGTATGGACGGCTGACTTCTGCGGGAGAAAATACAAACGATATCACCACCTGGAGTCTTACTCATTTTTATCAGGTGATCGCAGACTTATACAAGGCTTCCCTGCGAAATGAGACAGAACTAAAGAAAACAGCATTACAAAAGTTGCAAGTCATTGTAGATACCGGTAAAAATACCTTATCGCTTCAGCCCACTTTATATGATCTGCTTGTGCATCGTGCATTGGATTATTTTACCGGAGAAGAACAATATGTCATCAAACCGGCGGAACATTTTATCATTGACCAACCCGTTGCATTTGCAGCGCCTGCTGTGTTTGCAGATGCGCATTTCGAAGCAAAGGATACCTCCTCATTACCACTATCCGCTTTGTATTTATACCGTGATCTTATCCGGTTTCATTTAAAAGATAAAGATCCCGATGCACTGATGGATGTGAATTTACAACGATTGCAATATGTGTATCGCAAGGCCGTTATGGCGGATAAGGATAGCTTATATTCAGATGCACTGGAAAGGATTATGAAAGGATCTTACGGGAAAGCTGTTATTTCACAGGCTGCTTATCTCCTGGCGAGTTATTATTATCAGCAGGCTTCTTTATATAATCCCCTCCATCATCCCGGGAATCGTTTTGATCTGAAAAAAACGTTGGAAATATGTGAGACCATTCCTGTAAAACCTATTACAGAAGGAAGCGTAGATTGTAACCGGCTGAGATCCGATATCCTGAGTGCGGACTTATCGCTGCAGGCGGAGTTCGTCAACGTTCCTCACAAGCCATTCCGGGTTTTGGTAAGCTATAAGAATGTATTCCATTTGTATTTCCGTCTGATAAAGTTACCGGATGATCCCCTGACAGTTTTTTCCGACCGTTCTAAAAATAAAGATGTATTGCTCAAAATGCCTGTGTATCGCCAATGGGAGCAGGCTTTTCCTGACCGGGGGGATTACCGTCATCATGCAGCGGAAATGAAAGCTGATGGACTGCCTTTTGGAAGATATGCTTTAATAGTTGCCGGTAATAAAGATTTCTCCGGAGGGAAAACTCCTGTGGAAAGTGTGGAATTTTTTGTCTCTGATATGAGTTATATCAATGATAATAAAGGCAATTACATCATTGTAAACAGAGAAACAGGAAATCCGGTGGCAGGCGCTAAGGTAACCATGTGGAAAACATTTTATAACGAAACAAAACGTAAAACCGACAT
>SCQT01000227.1 GCA_004322015.1 Chitinophagaceae bacterium | reverse complement strand
CACGGAACGGCCCTGCGGGCTGCCGGAAAACATCCTCCGGCTCAAATATCACTCCAGAATATGTAAAATATAAACGTTTAACACTTAGCTAAAGTGGTCAACGTTTTTTAGGCATGAACATTCAAGAAACAAGAAACGAGTAACAAGAAACAAGTAATCAATGCCTGAAGTAGGTATAAGAAAATGGATCATTACATTAACGGTGGTATTTTCCACCTTAATGGAACTGCTGGATACAACCGTAGTGAACGTGGCCATGCCCCACATGATGGGCAATCTCGGTGTTAGTTTCGACGATATCGGGTGGGTAGTGACGGCTTATTCTATTGCCATTATCATGATATTGCCCATATCGGGATGGTTGGGAGAGCGCTTAGGAAGAAAAAATTATTACCTGGCTTCAATTATTGGCTTTACGATCTGCTCCTTCTTTGCCGGTCACGCCCAGTCGTTGGGAGAATTAATTGTCTTCCGTTTTTTACAGGGCATTGCGGGTGGGGGTATGTCACCGACTGCACAGGCTATATTGATTGAAACATGGCCCAGCGAAGAATTAGGCATGGCTATGGCCATGTTTGGAATGGGAGCTGTATTAGGTCCATTGATAGGTCCGGTTTTAGGGGGATATATCACCGATCATTTTTCATGGCGCTGGTGTTTTTATATCAACATTCCCATGTGCGCCGTGGCTATCTTTTTTATAACAACCTTTATCAAAGCAACACCACGTAAGAAAAACAGACCGGTGGACTGGTGGGGATTGGCATTACTGGCCATTTCTGTCTTCAGCATGCAGATAGTACTGGAGCGCGGAGAAGCAGAAGATTGGTTCAGCACCAATTACATCGTTATCCTGACCTTTGTGGCCATTGTAGGATGGATAGCGTTCATTTGGAGAGAATTAACTACCGAGCATCCGGTAGTTCATCTTCGCATTCTTCGACACCGGAGCTTCACCTGGGGCATTTTTACCACGCTGCTCTTTGGGATCGGTATGTTTGGTTCAGTTTTCATATATCCTTTAATGTTTCAAAACCTTTTAGGATTTACGGCTGAACAGACGGGTATCGTGACCATTCCCAGCGCTTTTGTCACCATTGCCATGATGCCATTGATAGGGACTTTGTTGAAAAAGGGAATGCCTGCCCAGATATTGAGCAGTATTGGCATTGTCATATTTATTATATTCTGTGTATTGATGAGTAAGACCACCCTTGCTTATGGCATGGGTAATTATTTCTGGCCTTTGGTCATTCGTGGATTGGGTCTCAGTATGTTATTTGTTCCTATTACCACCCTGGCGGTACAGGATTTGAGGGGTCCGGAAATAGGTCAGGGGACAGGTTTGAATACCATGATGCGGCAACTGGGCGGATCTTTCGGCATTGCCCTGATCACTACGTTTGTGGACCGCCGTATAGCATATCATCGCAATATTTTGACGACCAATATGGATCCTTATAACCCTGCTTTCCAACATCGTTACCAGGGTATGATCCATTTTCTGTCCGGAAAAGGATATTATTTAGATCAGGCAAAAAACATGGCGCTGGGAGCCTTAAACGGATCTATGATGAAGCAGAGCCTGCTGATGTCTTACTCAGATGTTTTCTGGATTGTAGGTATCTTTTTCATCATACTGATCCCCATACTTTTATTTCAGAAATATAAACCGCAAAGCAGCGGCATGAGTGCAGCTCATTAATACAGGTAAAGATATTTTATTGTATCTTTAACTATTCATAAATTAAATCGTTATTATTATAAAACTTTACAAAATGAAACTGAAATTTACCCTTATTGCTGCAGTGCTTTTTGCGATGGTGAGCCTTCAGCAGGCACATTCGCAGTCTCCTGTCTTTCTTGGGTTACAGGGAGGAATAGGTATTCCGAATTTACATACAGGTTCTACCAGTTCGGAGGTCAGCAGCGGATATTCCTCCAGGTTAGGCCCTTATTTCGGGATTTTCGGTGAGTTCAGGCTTGGTCCTGAGTTTTCTATCCAGCCTGAGATCAATTATTCTTCTCAGGGTGGGAAGAAAAACGGGGAACAGGCTATCCCGGCACAACAATTTAACCCCTCAGCTCCGCCGGACATGTATGTGTATGCTAACTACAACAGTGTCGCTAAGCTAAATTATGTAGAGGTGCCTGTATTAGCAAAATTTACTTTCCCGCTCAACAGTCATTTTAACTTACTGGTAGATGCAGGCCCCTATGTAGGCTTTTTGTTTAAAGCTGAAAATGTGACAAGCGATTCAAGTAATATATATTTGGATAAAGGGGAAACTACCCCTGTGCCGGGAGTCGGGAAACAAAATTTTAACCGCAGTAATAATATCAAAGATCAATTGAAGAGTACAAACTTTGGCATACAGGGCGGCATAGGATTTTCTTACAATCTGAATAATGGCTATCTTTTTATTCATGGAGGAGGAAACTACGGATTAGTAGATATACAAAAGAACACACAGGACGGCAAAAATAATACCGGCGCCGCTACCGTAACGGTTGGATATGCCCTGAGAATAAATTAATGCTTTGATGAGAACGTTTATAGTACCGACAGATTTTTCTCAAAATGCACAGCATGCCTCTGCTTATGCGGTCCAGTTAGCCAGGCAACTACATACCCGGGTGGTACTGATGCATGTCTTTGAAGAGCCGGTGTCCGTTTCGGAATATGAGATCAGTAATATTCGTTTTGATAATATGAAAGATCATATCCTGAAAAGGCTGGAAGATGTAAAGGAGGACCTTGAAAACCGGTTTGGTAAGGAAGTGCCGATTGAAGTGGCCGTTTTCAATAACGATCTGATCGGTAATATTAAAAAATTATATGAAGACCCTGATGCCCGTCTGGTCGTTATCGGATTAACCGGAGCGGGGATGGCTAACTTTTTCCTTGGAAGCAATACGCTTAAAATTGTCAATAATATAGAGCGTGCCGTGCTGACTGTTCCGCCCTATGCTAATTTTAAGCCGGTTAAAAAGATAGTTTTTGCCACAGACCTCTGGAATGTGGCGGAGACTGTTCCTGCGAAGCGGATCAAAAGAATAGTAGAGTTGCTTCAGGCGGAATTGTTGGTGTTATCTATACAAAAACCTCAACAGCCTTCCCCCGAAATAGAAGCTGAAAAAGAAATACTCGCACAAAAGTTAGAGGGAACTCCTTATACCTTTTATGAGATTACCAGGCGAAATCGTGTTTCGGGTATTAAAGATTTTGTCAAAGAGCAAAAAGCAGACCTGATCGCCATTGTTCCTGAAAAGCATGACTTTCTGGAAAATTTGTTAAAGGCAAATCATACAAAAACCATGCTTTTCCGAAGCGGAATACCTATTTTGACTTTACCTCCCGAGAGGTAATTGAAAATGCAATTTGCAGGATGAAATGCCGCTGAACACAAATAGAACGAATTTTATAGTAGGATATTTCAGGCAGCAAATTGCACTGACCCATCGTAACTACCGGCTTTTTACCATCGGGCAGGGTATGTCGGTAACCGGCACCTGGATTCAGCGAATTGCTATGATCTGGCTGGCTTATCGAATGACAAACTCCCCCTTCATTCTTGGCCTTGTCGGATTCAGCGAACAGATCCCGATATTTATTATTGCACCCTTTGCCGGGGTTTTTGCAGACAGATGGAATAAGCACCGTTCTCTGATAAGAATTGAATCCCTGGCCATGGTGCAGGCAATTTTTATGGGAGTACTTACGTTTGCCGGTGTCATCCGGATTTGGCATATCATTGTCTTAAGTCTTTTACTGGGTGTAATTAATGCTTTTGAGGTGCCGGTGAGGCAGTCTTTTGTAGTGGATATGGTGGACGGTGATAAAGATGCTTTGGGGAATGCCATTGCTTTAAATTCTACCGTCTTTAATCTTTCCCGCCTGATTGGCCCGTCTCTGGCCGGGATTATGATAGCGGCTGTGGGCGAAAGCTGGTGCTTTATGGCAAATGCACTGAGTTATGCGATCGTGGTGATTACACTCCTTTTAATGCATATTTCCACCCTTCCTCAGGATAATATTCCCGGCGGACAAGTGGTTAAAAAACTGAAAGAAGGTGTGAGATATGTGGGTCGCCATCAGGTGATGCGTGCCTTATTAATCATGCTGGCCATTATCAGCTTTTCAAATGCATCTTTCCGCACATTGGCTCCTGTTTTTGCGAAAAATATTCTTCACGGCAATGCCAATACTTTCGGTTTCCTGATGAGTGCTGCAGGCGTGGGCGCTATTATCGGCGCCATCTTTCTGACCAATCACCGGTCCATAAAATTATTGAGAAGGTTTGTTCATTATACCGGAATATTATTGGGAATCAGCCTGATTTGTTTCGGCGGCAGCAAATGGTTGTGGCTCTCCTTGATTTTTATGGCGGCCGGCGGATTGGCACAGATGATGCATACTGCCTGCACCAACACTTTGCTGCAACTTTACACCGACGACGATAAACGCGGCAGAGTCATGAGTTTTTATGCTATGAGCCTGCAAGGCACCACACCTTTCGGGAGCTTTGTTTCGGGTTCTATTGCCGATTTGATCGGGGGTCCATGGACTATGGTAATTATGGGAATATTCAGCCTCACGGGTACCCTTTTACTTAGAAGTAAAATTGATGAAAAAAGTGAAAGATGAAAGGTCCGTTAGCGGGGGTAATGAAAAAATAAAACGAAAGATACTTTAGTTTGAATCTTTCACTTCTTCGAAATCAATATATTCACCTTCTTTAATAGTGCTCTGCGGAGGTGGTTGTGAAGCATTGTAAGACCTTTGCTGTGGCTGCTGATCCATTCGTTGCTGCATTTGGTCCTGCATTTCTTTAATATTATCGTGCATCTTTTTACCTGAACGGTAAACAGGGACAATGAAATCGAAGATCAGTTTATATAGAAAATAAATAAAGATGAACTCAAGCGCTATTTCCAATAATCTTCCCATACTTCAAAGGTAATTTATTTCATCGGTTTTCCCGGTTTCTCAGGGTAATTTTTATTTTTCTTAACAATAGCTTTATGATGGTGAGAAAGGTTTTTTCGGAAAAAATAAATCAGATAGATTACTTTTATATGCAGTATTTATAATAAGGAACTGACATGAAAAAAGGAGTAGGTATATTATTGTTGTCGGCATTGCTCTGCCCGCTATTTTCCCCGGGACAGAATAGAGACATTACCAGCGTGTTGCAGGTTATGGATATTCGCACCGGGAAATGTACCATTGTCAGGGAATTTCCCTACAGAATTGAAGCGCCTTTTTGGACAAAAGACGGCAGGATGCTGATCTATAACAGCAGCGGCAAACTCTATCGTATTTCCGTCAATGGGAAAAGTACACCGGAATTGATTCCTGCAGGCTCTGCTGATCAATGTAATAATGACCATGTGCTGTCACCCGACGGCAAAGAGATAGGGATCAGCGATAATACGCCTCCCGATGGGAAATCAAGGATTTATATTATGCCCCTTTCAGGCGGTAACCCGAGATTAATTACGCCCGATGGGCCAAGTTATTTGCATGGCTGGAGCCCGGATGGCAAAACACTGGTTTACTGTGCAGAACGCATAGGTAATTTTGACGTATATGCCATTCCTGCGAAAGGAGGTAAAGAAGTAAGGCTTACTGCTGCCCCGGGACTTGATGACGGACCTGAATATTCACCCGATGGAAGATACATCTGGTTCAATTCCGTTCGTACAGGGGTGATGCAGATCTGGCGAATGAATCCCGACGGCTCTGATCAGACTCAGATGACTTTTGATCAGGATATTTATTCCTGGTTTCCTCATGTTTCTCCAGATGAGAAGCACGTGGTGTTCCTGGCTTATTTCAAAGGAGAGGTGGCTCCCGGTGAACATCTGGCCGATAAAAAAGTAGAATTGAGGATGATGCCTTCCACAGGCGGGAAACCTAAAACACTAATAAAGCTTTTTGGCGGACAAGGTACTATGAATGTCAATTCCTGGTCTCCGGACAGCAAAAAGATCGCCTTTGTCAGTTACCGGTTGACAAAGCTTTGACGCTTTATTCCCTTTACCGGAAATTTCAACTTTGCGGAGAAGCTATAAAAGTTTTTGCGATACTGGAACTTTCCAATGCTTTTTTCTGATTGTATTCCCAGGTCAGGCTCTTATAATTGATGGCATCCACAATGGTGCCCACGAGGCATAATCCTCCGGTAAAGAAGTACAAGATACCCATCCCGATTTGCTCCAGTACAAACCTGTGAATTCCTGCAATGACTACTAACCCGAGAAGACTCAGCAGTAAAATGGTTTGAGGGTCTTTGCGGCGGGCGCCATATATGCTGGCAAATTGCTGCTTCTGCGGCTCAGTCATCCCTGTCATCAGGTTTTGCAGGAACTGTATTTCAGTATTGTCTATTCCCGGCAGGGACAAAAGGTAGTTTGAATCCATACAAAGTTTTTTTAAGTTTAAGATAATAAGGTGTACCTAACACGGCGATGCGATGAAGAATAATTAAAAATGCCGGTAAGCCCATCGGATGGCTTTCCCATGATTTTACGAATTCTCCGCGAATGAGATATGCTATGGCATGTCCTAATCCGCATCCCGGACAGCGCCTCCACCCAAGCAGGCGGAAGATGCACAGGCTGTAGTGAGGTGTGAGAGGATCCGTTACCGCTAATGCTGTTAGTGCGGTAATCCAGAAAATCAACTCGACTGGTGCTTTCTTGAGCAATGGCTGGGCGATAAGTCTAAATAACTTTACGGATCAGCCTGATGATCCATATCAGGATAATGGCGCCTACGATCGCAATGATCAGCCTGCCGATGATGCCGCCGCTGTGGACGCCAAACCAGCCCAGGATGCTGCCGCCTACCCATCCGCCGACCAATCCGACAATAATGTCAACGATGACGCCGAAGCCGTCGCCACGCATGATTTTACCGGCAAGCCATCCGGCTATTCCGCCGATAATGATAGTCCAAAGTAAATGCATATAATATAGGTTTTTTGGTTAGCTTATGTGAAAGTAAGAAAATTTTTTATTCTCCAAATTGTTTAAATAAATTTTTATAATTTGAGTTATCATGCAGCTTCAGGAAGCCATTCATTTGATTCGGAATAATTTTCTCCGGCAACAGGAAGGACCTGCTGTATGGGCTGATTTAGGATGCGGCTCGGGATTGTTCACGAAGGCATTGTCCTCATTTTTATCCCCTGGAAGCATGATCTATGCGGTGGACAAACATCTTTCATTACAAGAGCGGCATTTAAATGGTGTGGGGATAATTCCTGTACAGGCAGATTTTGTAAGGGAAGAATTACAGATGGAAAAGCTGGATGGATTGCTGATGGCCAATTCATTGCATTATGTAAAGGATAAGCCTGTTTTCCTGGAAAAATTGAAAAAATATATGAAAGAGGAAATTCATTTTTTAATAGTGGAATATGATACGGATATCCCTGTACCGGTATGGGTGCCTTATCCCGTAAATTTTAATTCATTGATCTCTTTATTTACTAATGCCGGCTATCACCGCATTCAAAAATTGGGCGAGAGACCATCCCGGTTCAGGCGCTCGGATATGTATGCGGCGATAATCGGGAAATAGGAAAAAAGGCGAATGGCTTTCATTGAGTATGCAGCATCTGGTATTGCTTGGGAGGTAAGTTCATTTTTTTCTTAAACTCTTGGTTGAAATTCGATAGATTTTGAAAGCCGCAAAAGATTTTCGCGCTCTCGTTGCTGCCCTCGCTGGTAAGCCGCAATATGTTTTCTTTAATTTCGGAGCCGGCAGTCTCACGCCGCTGGTGATATGTTCCCTGACGTTACTATAATGTGATTCTTCATGCCTTTGAACCCTTGTGGCGATAGGTAAGCTTTCTTTTGGCGCAGGAACAAGCAGTGCCGGAAGTTCCGTTTTCACATATTCCTTATCTATAGTGCCCTTGATTCGTATAAATCCGCATTGTTTTGCCATTATCTATAATTTAACATAAATATACGAAATAAAAGGAGGGGGATCCAAATCTTTTTTCCCTGATGAAGCGAATTACGAGTGCCAACCCCTAAAAGCCAACAGCCAACAGCCAAAAGCATAGATCAAGCATAGATGAAGCCTACATCAAGCCTACATCAAGCCTACATCAAGCCTACATCAAGCCTATTAAAAGCGCACTGACTGCCTGCAAGCTATGAAGGAAAATAATCTCATCCCGGGGGTGAAAGGGTGGGCTGGCTATCGGCATACAGTGAACCTCACGCTCACCTCCTCCCTGTGGAAAATGAAATAAGACGTCCGGTGGCTGCAAATTTTGATACATAACAAATTTTTTTGCTGTCAGAAAAACCATACCTTTGCACCGGATTTGAGAAACAACGGAAGGGGACAGAGAGATGTCCCCTTCTTTAATTAAGAGCTGATGGATAGAAATAAAATAACGGAGGATATTACCGGGTGGGTTAATTCGGAACTTGCCGAAACGTCCGATTATTTCCTGGTGGAGGTAAAGGTATCGCCGAAAAATGAGGTAAAAGTGTTTGTTGATGGGGATCAGGGCGCTTCTATTGACAGGCTGGCTTCCGTCAACCGGTTTTTGCATAAGAAAATAGAATCGGAGTCATTGTTCGGACCGGATGGGAATTTTTCAATAGAGGTTTCTTCTCCGGGTTTAGATGAACCGTTGAAGATGCTGAGGCAATACCGGAAGAATCTGCACCGTCCGGTGGAGGTGCTGCGGCATGACGGGATAAAAAGTGAGGGGGTCTTACAGGAAATATCTGAGACAGGAATAAAGCTGGAACAAAAGTTGGGTAATAAAAAGGAAAAACAGATAAAAATTATAGAGATACCATTTGATCAAATAAAATATACCAAAGTATCTGTGGTTTTTTAAAAAAATGAAATCATGGCAAGTATCAATCTGATAGAATCGTTTACAGAATTCAAAGAGGCAGAGAACATTGACCGTCCTACCCTGATGAAAGTTTTGGAGGACGTATTTAAAACGTTGTTGCGTAAGAAATACGGTTCGGATGAGAACTTCGACGTCATTGTCAATACGGAAAAAGGTGATCTGGAAATTATCCGCCGCCGCGAGATAGTAGAAGATGACAAGGTGGAAGATCCCAATATGCAGATAGCTTATTCGGATGCCATCAAAATTGAACCGGACTATCAGGTCGGAGAGGAAGTGTATGAAGAAGTCAATATTTTCGATTTCGGAAGACGTGCGGTTTTAGCAGCCAAGCAAACATTAAGCGCCCGTATAGGAGATCTGAAGAAGAATATTTTGATGGAGAAATATGCAGACAGGACAGGGGAGATCGTTTCGGGCGAAATATATCAGGTGTGGAGAAAGGAAGCTTTGTTGCTGGATGATGAAGGCAATGAATTATTGCTGCCCAAATCGGAACAGATCCCTTCCGATTTCTTTAAGAAAGGGGAAACAGTCAGGGCGGTGGTGAAAAAGGTGGAGATGAGGAATAATATGCCTGCCATTATCTTATCGCGTACAAGTCCTTCTTTTTTGAGTAAATTATTGGAAATAGAAGTTCCTGAAATTTTCGATGGATTGATAGTCATTAAAAAAATAGTCCGTGAACCGGGGGAAAGAGCCAAAGTAGCGGTAGAATCTTACGACGACCGGATAGATCCGGTGGGCGCCTGCGTAGGTATGAAAGGAAGCCGCATTCATGGCATTGTGCGTGAATTGCGCAATGAGAATATTGATATTATTAATTTTACCAATAATACACAATTACTGATCCAGCGTGCATTGACACCTGCCAAGATATCGCACATGGACCTGGATGCGGAGAATCAGTATGTGGCGGTGTATCTGAAGCCTGATCAGGTGTCGCTGGCTATCGGTAAAAAAGGCGTGAATATTAAATTGGCACAGGAGCTTACCGGTTATGAAATTGATGTATATCGCGATGAAGAAAGTGACGAAGAATATGATATTGATTTAGATGAATTTTCAGATGAAATTGACGGATGGATCATTGATGAATTGAAAAAAATAGGATGCGATACGGCAAGAAGTGTTTTGAACCTGAGTGTGGATGAACTGGTTCGCCGTGCAGATCTGGAAGAAAAGACCGTCATGGACGTTCGCAGGATACTGAAAGAAGAGTTTGAAGAAGGATAGCATGAATTAAAACAACAACAACAATAATAAGGAGAGGATAACTGAATGGCTGTAACAACCAAGACACCAAGATTACTGGCCGCTGCCAAAGAGTTCAATATTGGGAAAGACACCCTTGTGGACTTTTTGAAAGCAAAAGGATTTAAGCTGGAAGAACTGAAGCCGACTACCCGGCTGACAGAGGAAATGTATGATGCATTGCAGGAGGAGTTTCAGCAGGACAAAGTCAATAAACGTAAAAGTGATCAGATTGACCTTCCTAAAAGCGTTTCTGATGCTGTTTCGAAAGCGAAGCCGGAAGCTAAAGAAGAAATTATGGAGACGGAAGCTCCGGAGAAAATTCCTGCAAAACCATCTCTTCCGGATACAGTAGCTCCACCTCTGCCTTTGGAAGTTGAAATTCCTGCCGTGAAGCCTGCCGTTGAAACACAGGCTCCGGAAGAGGAAAAAACCCCCGAACCTGTTCCTGCCAATGAGATCATACTTAAAGGCCCCAAAGTGGTGGATCATATAAATCTTAGTGAAATAGACACTTCTACCCGTCCTAAAAAAGGGAGCAGTAAAAAGAAAAATACGAAGGAGGAAAAGACAGTGCCGGAAATAGCGGAGCCTGTAAAGGAAGAGAAGGCGCCGGAAGCAGCTATTGCTCCCAAAACCCCTGAGACCCCTGAAATACCTACTCCTCCTGAAAAAGCCATTCACAGCGTGGAGGGGGTTACCTTAAGAGGGACTAAGATCGTTGGTAAAATTGAATTACCGGTAGCCCCGGAACGGTCTAAAGAAAAGGAGCATAGGAAAGATCATGGTAAAAGAAAGCGTAAACGTATTCCTATAGAAAAAAGACCTGAAACACCTCGCGGAGAAACTGGAAAACCTGAAGTGAGACCTGAACGGTTTACCCGTGGCAGAAGGGATGGAAGGAAAGGAGGGCATCATATTGAGCACGAGATCAATGAGAAACAGATCCAGGAAAAGATCCGTGAAACGCAATCCAAGCTGGCAGGCGCTTCGAGAGGTAAAAGCCTGAAGGCAAAGTATCGCCGCGCTAAACGGGAGGAGATGGCAGAGTTACAAGCTGCTCATGATGCTGAAGAAAATAAAAAGCTGCAGGTCACAGAATTTATTTCCGTCAGTGAATTCGCCAACCTGATGAATGTGAGCTTTGCCGATGTGATCAGCAAATGTATGAGCCTGGGTATTATGGTTTCCATTAACCAGCGCCTGGATGCTGAAGTGATAGAATTGGTGGCGGGCGAATTCGGATATGAAGTGGAGTTTGTGGACCTGAAGGAGCAATCTGAGATGGTGGACAATGAAGAAGACGAAGATCCGGCCAATTTAGTTCCCCGTGCTCCTATAGTCACTATCATGGGACACGTGGATCATGGTAAGACATCATTATTGGACTATATCCGTAATGCTTCTGTGGTGGCGGGTGAAGTAGGTGGAATTACCCAGCACATTGGCGCTTATGAAGTGACATTGCCATCCGGTAGAAAGATTTGTTTCTTAGATACCCCGGGACATGAAGCATTTACTGCCATGCGTGCCAGAGGGGCAACCGTAGGCGATATTGCTGTCATTGTCGTGGCTGCCGACGACGCCATTATGCCTCAAACAAAAGAAGCCATTTCACATTCTCAGGCGGCAGGTTTGCCTATGATATTCGCTATTAATAAAATTGATAAAGAAGGGGCTAACCCTGAGAAGATCAAAGAACAATTGGCTGCCATGAACATCCTGGTAGAAGATTGGGGCGGAAAATATCAATCTCAGGAGATTTCAGCCAAAAAAGGACTCAATATTGATAAACTGTTGGAGAAGATCCTCTTGGAAGCGGATCTGTTGGAATTAAAAGCCAATCCGGAGAAACCGGGTACGGGAACCGTCATTGAAGCTTCTCTGGATAAAGGAAGGGGATATGTGACTACTGTGTTAGTACAAAACGGATCCATGAAACAGGGGGATATGGTAGTAGCCGGTTCCAATCACGGAAGGATAAAAGCTATGTTCAACGAACGCGGGCAACGGCTTCAGGTATCCGGCCCATCCACACCGGTGCAGGTGCTTGGCCTGGACGGAGCCCCACAGGCAGGTGAGAAATTCAAGGTGTTTGAAGATGAATCCGAGGCAAAATCTGTAGCCAACAGGCGTTCTCAGATCCTGAGGGAACAGGGAATGCGCGCCCGTAAGCACATCACTCTGGAAGAAATTGGTCGCCGGTTAGCTTTGGGTAACTTTAAAGAGTTGAACGTGATCATAAAAGGTGACGTAGATGGTTCGGTGGAGGCGTTAAGCGATTCATTGCAAAAGTTGTCAACTGATGAGATAGTGGTGAATGTGGTGCATAAAGCGGTCGGACAAATTACTGAATCGGATGTACTGCTGGCCACTGCTTCTGACGCTATTATCATCGGGTTCCAGGTAAGACCTTCTTTGCAGGCATCGAGGCTCGCTGAGAATGAAAATATTGAAATACGGACTTATTCCATTATCTATGACGCTATAGAAGAAATAAAGAGTGCCATGGAAGGAATGCTGGAGCCTAAGATTGAAGAGAAAGTATTATCTAACCTGGAAGTCAGGGAAACATTCCGGATAGATAAAATCACCGTAGCAGGTTGTGTTGTGATGGATGGTAAGATGAATAGGGGATCGAAGATACATTTGGTCCGTGATGGCATTGTGATATTCACAGGAGAATTAGGCTCCCTCAAACGGTTTAAAGATGATGTGCGTGAAGTAGTGTCGGGAATGGAATGCGGTCTTACCATTAAAAATTATAATGATATTAAAGCGGGGGACGTGATTGAGGGATATGAAGAAGTAGAAGTGAAACGTACTTTATAAATAAAGAGTTAAAAACAGATATTATCTCCCTCTCCCCTATACCACATAGTTAAATAAAAGCGTTTGATATCCGAAAGCCTCAAATGCATTTGTGTTTGTTGAGAAGCAAATCTTATCAGTCATGATAAAACGTACCGTATTATATTTATTTCTGCTAAGTGTTGCCGGCATTTTCTCTTTGAATGCCAGCGCACAAAATTATGTTTACACCGCGGAGAATAAGCCCGCTGCCGATAAAATAGTAGCTATTATCGGGGATAAAATTGTCCTGAATAGCGACCTCGAGAGTATGATGGTAAAAGAAGAGCAGCAATACGGAAAGCTGCCTCCTGATGCCGAATGTATGATTCTGGAGCAAATGCTTTCTACCAATGCCCTGGTATTACAGGCCCAGATAGATAGTCTTCCGGTAAGTGATGATGACGTGGAACAGCAGTTGGACCAAAGGATCAATTATTTCATTTCTATCTATGGATCCCAGCAAAAGATGGAGCAGGTGGTGGGAATGAACATTTACCAGATCAAGGACAAATTCCGGAAAGATATCAAGGATCAGTTATTGGCAGGGGCTGAGCATGATAAAATTATCAAGGCTGTGAGAGTTACTCCCACTGAAGTGGAAAGTTTTTTTAATAGGATACCCAAAGACAGCCTGCCTTTTTTTAAATCTGAAGTGGAGGTAGGGCAAATTGTTATCAAACCGAAACCCGATCCGGCGGTAGTTCAATATATTATCAGTCAGCTTAATGAACTGCGGCAGGAAGCCATCAGCGGTAAAAGATCTTTTGAAACATTGGCTAATTTATATTCAAAAGACGTAGCCACAGGCGGTAAAATATTGACAATTGACCGCACCCAGCACATGTACGATCCGCAGTTTGTGGCCGCAGCTTTTCGTTTAAAAAACGGCGAGATTTCCCCGGTATTTAAAAGCCAGTTTGGCTATCATATTATTCAGATGGTCAGCAGGGAAGGGAATATTGCCAAAGTCAGGCATATTTTATTGATACCGCCCACTACTTCCATTGACATACAAAAAGTAGAAAAGAAATTAGATACTATCCGAAATAGTATTGTCTCCGGTAAAATAGATTTTGCCGATGCTGCCGCTACCAACAGTGATGATGATGCATTGCAGACTGCCAATGGCACACCGGGAACCAAAAATACGGGAGGTATGTTTACCATGCCGGATGGTTCCACCCTGATGAGCGTAAATGATCTGGACGCCGGTATTGTTCTGATGCTGGATACCCTGAAAATAGGTGAGATCTCCGAGCCCCAGACTTATACGCCTAATCCTCAAATGCCGGATCAGCAATACGTCCGGATTGTTTATCTCAAATCCCGCAGTAAGCCACACCGGGAAAACCTGCAGGAAGATTACAGCAAAATACAGGCACAGGCATTAAGGCTTAAACAGGATAAAGTGCTGGGTGAATGGTTTAATAAGCACATCCCTGATTTCTATCTTCATATAGATCCTCATTATGCACAATGTGGAGACCTTAGAGATTGGGTAAAATCTGCGGAAGCCAGAGGTAATGGCGGGCTAATGGTGTCAGAAAAATAGAAATGGGAAGTCTCCAGCCGGTCCTGATGGCGGGCATCCGGCTTTTAACCCCGGCTTTCTAAATAATTATAATCTGCTATTACCGTATGCAGAAACAGATACGGTTCCATGTCAGATTGTATTTTTAAAATATCCCTTATTTTTTCAGCAGTGTTATGCACCAGAAGTAAATTTTCCGAATGGGAATAATGTAACAACACTTCTTTGATCAATTGAATATCATTTGCTTTCAGGTTCACCACTTCAGGAAAATGCACTTCGTAATTATCCTGTACGGGCGTATAAATGGTCTCATCCAGTGATGGGCGCACTGTAGTTTTAATAACCGCAGTTCCGGCAACTATATCCCCTAATCTCTGATGTTTGGGATTGAGCGCTACACATAGTAATGCGCATAATCCTTCCGATATGGTGAAATCTATCAAACGAAAAAGCCACCTTATTAAATATTGCCCGAAAGTGGGGCTGTTACCATCTAAGCTGACTACGCGGATATTCCTCGATTTCTTCCCGATGGTCTGCCCGTTAAAAGTAACTTCTAATATCAGGTAATAAAATAGGACAGGGAGAAGCAATATAATGAATAACCACGGAGTTCTGCTAAAAATATTCAGACCTGTAGCGCTGCTGATAATAAGAATGGTGAGAATATAAGCTATAATCACCACCCAGTCTAATAAAAAGGCCAGGATCCGGTCACCTAAACCGGCTAATTCAAATTCCAACTGGATATTTTGGGTGGTGTTGACCGTTATAGAACTCATCCAATAAAGATTTTTATAGTTATAGGATAAAATTTACTTTTGACTTTATTGCGCGGCAATTTACAAGAATGTTTTATTAAAATCCCGCCTCTTTGGATGAAAGAAGCACTTTTTTTGAAGAGAAATATTGACAAATGGAAAGGATATGAAGCATTATTGTCCACTTCAGAAGATCCCGATGAGTTAGCTTCCTGCTTTATTGAGCTGACGGATGATCTGGCTTATGCCCGTACTTTCTATCCGGAAAGCAAGACTACTCATTATGTCAACGGATTGGCGGCCGGCTTTCATCAACAGCTTTATAAAAATAAAAAAGAAAATTCCGCCCGCATTTTTTCATTCTGGCAGTTTGAGCTTCCCTGGCTCTTTAAAAAATACCACCGTTATTTGCTGTATTCTTTTTTGTTTTTTGTGGCTTTTGCCGGAATAGGTATCCTTTCGGCGAATGGAGATGTACACTTTATCCGGGTGGTGTTGGGAGATCATTATGTCAACATGACTTTGGAAAATATAAGAAAAGGGGATCCTTTTGGTGTATATAAAAGCGGCGGTCCGGGACTCATGTTTATGATGATAGCATTCAATAACATAAAAGTGGCTTTTCTGGCTTATATTTTAGGTATTACCGGAGGAATTTTTACGGTGGTATTGCTGATGTACAATGGCATCATGTTAGGCGCTTTTGAAACTTTCTTTTTCCAGCACGGCTTAGGCTGGGATTCTGTGCTTACTATTTTTATTCATGGCACCATTGAGATTTCCGTCATTATTATCGCGGGATGTGCAGGTTTGGTATTAGGCAGCAGCCTGCTTTTCCCAAAGACCTATAACCGGTGGCAGTCTGTTGTCAGAGGCGGAAGGGATGCCCTGAAGATCGTGATCGGTGTAGTGCCTTTTTTCCTGATAGCTGCCTTTTTTGAAGGGTTTGTTACAAGACATTATAAGGAAATGTACGGGTGGCTCAAAGTAATTATTTTATCGGGCTCTTTATTATTGATTATCTGGTATTTCATTCTTTATCCTGTTTTAATTCACAGGCGGATAAAACGCGGGAAAAACCTGACACGTGATTCTTTAACCAACAATCATTTTAAAATATGGCTTCATCAAAAATTGAACTCAGAAAGATAAGGGATTTCGGAGCCAACCTGAGCGATACCTTTGAATTTATCCGGCAGAATTTTAAACCTCTTCTGCTGAGCTTTTTTGCTATCTCAGGAATTTTTATCCTGCTGCAGGCTATCAGCTATGGGACTTTTGAATCCGGCATTTTCAGAGGTGCTAAGTTGCGGGGAGATGTATTCACCGGAAGCAGGATCTTTTTTGTGCAAAATATGTTCCGGCAATATTTAACAGGGTCTTTCTTCTTGTACATATTTTTTGCATGGTTAGGCTTTGCCTCTATGAATGTGTGTGTAGGCGCTTACATGAAGCATTATGATCAACACAGTGGTGAAAAGCCTGATTTGGAACAGGTATGGACTATCTTTAAACGGTATTATCTGAAAGTACTTATATTGAGTATTCCAGTAGCTGTGATCACTGTATTGGGATATTTCCTTTGTTTCCTGCCGGGTGTTTTTCTTACAGTGGTCTTTGTTCCGTTCCCGTGGGTGATCATAATGGAGGATGCCTCCCTGGGCGAGGGTATCTCGCGTTGTTTTGAATTGAACAGGAGCTTTTTCTGGGTATCGTTTGGGATTTATCTGGTGGCTTACCTGATCTATTCGTTTGCTTCGGGTATTATTGGATTAATGATCGGAGCGCTGACAGGCCTTATTACTTATCTTACTACTAAGGATTTAGGCTCTACTATCGGTATCGTCACTTCGGTGCTTCGCGTATTTACCTATATTTTTTATATTATCTTTTTAGTTTCTGCCATGTTGCATTATTTCAGTTTAGCGGAGCAGCATGATGCCACAGGTATGTTGCACAGAATTGATCAGATGGGAAAGGACACCGGAGATGACCCGCATACCGGAGAACAATATTGAAGTAATTCATTCAGCCTGTCAGAATGACGGATATGGGAAAATCAACGCATAGCAGATTCAAAACTAAAATATGTTCTCTGACAGGGACAGTACTGGTATTATGTTTTTTCGTTCGGTCAGGTTTAGCTGTCAATATATCTTCTTCATTAAAAAAAAGTACTTCTTATTCCATTGCCGTTCGTACGTTCTCACAGAAGCAGTTGAATAAATTCAGAAACTCTCCTGACTTTCAATATATCAGCAGTAAACCGGAAGCGCTCAACTGGTGGGGAAGAGTAAAATTATGGATCCTGCAAAAGATATTTGATTTAATTCATTATGGCACCGGAACAAATCCCGGAAAAATCATATTGATCCTGTTAGTCATTGCTTTGATCATTTATGTTGTTTACAGAATGACAGGCGCCGACAAGACAGGATTGTGGGAAAGGAAAAATGATGGTTTGGCTTTTCCGGATCTTACCGAAAAAGATATTCATGTGATAGATTTCGACCGGCTTATAAACGAGGCAGCGGGGATGAAGAATTATCGCCTGGCTGTTCGTCTTTGGTACTTAAAAACATTGAAGAACCTGTCGGGAAAAGACTGTATAAAATGGAGGCCGGGTAAGACAAACTATGAGTATGTAGCTGAACTGGCACAAACCCGCTATGGAGCTTCTTTTAAAAAACTGACCCATGATTTTGAATATAGCTGGTACGGGGAAACCACGATTACAGCCGGAGAATACGAGGTATTAAAGCAACAGTTTATGGATTTTAACCAACCACTTAGTTGAATTGAAAGAATATCGTTTCTATATTATCATTGGCATTTTACTTGTCTTGTATATACTCCTGACTATTTTCAAACCAAAGCAGACGGACTGGACGGTCACGTTGGAAAAAAAAGACAAGAATCCTTATGGCGCTTATATCCTTTATCACCAGCTAAGAGATATTTTTCCTGATGCAAAAATTTATGCAGATCAGTTACCGGTTTATAACCAATTATCAGATACGACACTGCAGCATACCGCCTATTTATTGATTGCGCCTGAAGCTGCTCTTCATAAAGAGGATGTAAACAGATTGCTGAGCTATGTGGCATCAGGTAATGAAGCATTCATTGCCTCTTATACTATCGGCAGAGTTTTGAGCGATACTCTGCACCTCGATATGTCAGGACCGGTGCATGATATTTTCAGAAAAGATTCCGCAGTCATCAATTTCAATGATCCTTTGATCAGATCCGATTCAGGTTATTATTTCAGAAAATTTACTTTGGACAATTATTTTACTAAGATAGATACTGCACATACCGAAGTACTGGGAATAATGGATAAGGGTAAACCTGATTTTATCCGTATGAAATTTGGGAAAGGATACCTGTATGTACATGCGGCTCCGCTTTGCTTTAGCAATTATTTTATGCTTTTTAAAAATAATGATCAATACACCGCCACAGCCTTATCTTATTTACCCAGAAATATGAAAACAATTTATTGGGATGAATATTATAAATCGGGGCCGGAATATTCCGGTAATGTGATGAGCTATTTTCTTAACCATCTCTATCTTAAATGGGCATGGTGGATAGCTGTTTTAACCATTCTCGTGTATCTTCTTTTCGAATCTAAGCGAAGACAAAGAGTTATTCCCGAATCAGATTTTAAGAGAAACACTTCCCTTGATTTTGTAAAAACGGTGGGAGAAGTCTATTTCAATAAGCGGGACAATAAAAATATAGCTGAAAAAAAGATCACGTATTTTTTGGAGTTTATAAGGTCACATTTGTATCTGCCGACCCACACACTGAATGCTGAATTTATCAGCGCACTTGCCGCCAAAAGTGAAGTACCTGAAGATGAAGTGAAAAAATTAATAGATTTGATCATCCGGGTAAGAACCTCTCAGGCGCTAAGTAATGAGATCCTGGTGGAATTGAATAATGATATTGAATATTTTTATAAAAAGACAAATGAATATGGAAAATGAAATTTTTCGAAGCAACACCGGTTTAAGCGGGTTGGAAAATGCAGTCAGCCGTGTTAAGAACGAAATTGCCAAAGTAATTGTCGGGCAGCATGAAATGATTGAAATGCTGATAGCGGCTATTTTGGCAGACGGCCACGTTTTGATTGAGGGTGTGCCCGGTACTGCCAAGACCCTGACAGCTAAATTAACGGCGAGATGCCTCGACGTACATTTTTCCCGGATCCAGTTTACCCCTGATTTAATGCCCAGTGATTTATTGGGTACCTCTGTTTTTAACCCCCAAAGCGCTTCTTTCCAATTCAGGCAGGGGCCCGTTTTCAGCAATATGGTGCTGATTGATGAAATTAACCGTTCCCCTGCTAAAACACAAGCTGCATTGTTTGAAGTGATGGAAGAAAAACAGGTGACCATGGATGGCAAAACTTATTTCATGAGTGAACCTTTTATGGTGATAGCCACACAGAATCCTATAGAGCATGAAGGTACATATCGCCTTCCCGAAGCGCAAATGGACCGGTTCCTTTTTAAAATAGAGGTTCCCTATCCTTCTTTGAATGAAGAAGTGAATATTTTGGAATTTGCCAATGAAGGGAAAACAATACACTACGATCATGTCATAACGCCTGTATTGAATGCAAATGATATTATCTCATTCAGAAAACAGGTAGAACAATTGCATATAGAGCAACCTGTCATGGAATATATCGCAAAATTAGTACAGGCTACACGTAATGATCCCGCTGTTTACCTCGGCGCTTCACCGCGCGCATCAGTGGCTGTGCTGAGGTCTTCCAAGGCTATAGCCGCCATGCACGGACGGGATTTTGTAACACCTGACGATGTGCACAGGGTTTTGAAGAGCGTGCTGTGCCATCGTATCATTTTAACCCCCGAGCGGGAAATGGAAGGTGTAACGCTTGAAGAAGTGATCGAACAAATTGTAAAGAAAACAGAAGTGCCGAGGTAAAATGAAACACGTTTTTAGAAAATATATCGGCGATTTATTTCTGACAAGACGGTTTTATATCCTGTGCGCTGTACTTGCCATGCTGTTTTTATTTCGTTTCTTTATTCCTGCCATCAGTATATTTCCATGGCTTTTTCTCAGCGCTTTATTGACATTGATAGGTACGGAGTATTTTTTATTGTTTTTTTCTTATAAAGGAAATATCACCGGAGTAAGGATCTGCCCTGCAAGATTTAGTAACGGGGATGAGAATAAGATCTCCATCACCCTGAATAATCATTATACGTTTGCCCTTTACGCGAGAATAATAGATGAAATTCCCGAACAATTTCAAAAGAGGGATTTGAACTTCCATTTAAAAATACCGGGCGGAAAGACGGGAACAATATACTATTCACTTCGGCCCGTGAAACGGGGGGAATATTTTTTCGGCAAGGTGCGCGTCTATGTGATGACACCTTTGAGAATGATACAAAGAAGGTTTATGGTAGCGGAGGACCAGATGGTTAAAGTGTATCCGTCCTATTCGCAACTGCGGAAATATCAGCTTATGGCAGTGACGAGCAGGTGGGATGCTGCCGGAATAAGAAAGAGAAGACAGTTAGGTCACAGCATGGAATTTGAGCAGATCAAAGAATATGTTCCGGGGGATGATTACAGGACAGTGAACTGGAAAGCTACAGCACGCAAGGGGAACCTGATGGTCAACAATTATATAGAAGAGAAAAGCCAGCAGATATACTGTATCATAGACAAAGGGCGCGTCATGGAAATGCCGTTTGAAGGGCTGAGCTTGTTGGATTATGCAGTGAATGCTTCGCTGGTTTTATTAAATGTGGCGCTGAACAAACAGGATAAAGCAGGTATCCTCACCTTTTCTGACCAGATAGGGACTTTCCTTCCGGCAGACAGGAAAAATTCGCAGATGCAGGCAGTGCTGGAAACTTTATATCATCAAAAAACACGCTTTTTGGAGAGTGATTTTGAGAAATTATACGTCAATATAAGACGGCACATCACTCAACGGAGTCTGCTTGTTTTATTCACTAACTTCGAAACGGTTTCCGGATTGAAAAGACAGTTGCCTTATTTGCAAAAAGTAGCAAAATATCATTTGTTATTGATAGTGTTTTTTGAAAATACAGAGTTGAAGCAATTGACGGAAGATAAGCCTGAAGATATAGAAGGAGTCTATACGCAGGTGATAGCAGAAAAATTTATGTATGAGAAAAAACTGATTGTGAAGGAATTGCAACAGTACGGTATCTTAACTTTGCTGACCGCCCCCGAAAATGTGACAGTGAAAACATTAAATAAATATCTTGAATTGAAGGCGAGGCAGGCGATATAGAAATCCTAAAAACAAATTTCAAACAGCAAAGGATTTTACAATTTCGAATCTCGAAGGAGGTAATATAGTTTTGAATGTTGCTTTATGGGATATTATTTGAGATTTGGAATTGGATGCTTGAGATTTGTTATTATGCTTTTACCTTTACCGGTAAAATCAATGGTTATGGATCGGGCGCTTATTATTGTGGATGTGCAACGCGATTTTTGTCCGGGCGGAGCGTTAGCTGCTCCTAAGGGGGATGAAATTATCCCTGCGATCAATCAACTAATGAACAGTTTTAACATCATCCTGGCTTCCAAAGACTGGCATCCGGCAAAAACAGTTCATTTCGAGAAATGGCCGCCGCATTGTATCCGTGGGACTGAAGGTGCGGCTTTTCATCCCATATTACATCACCAAAAAATTGAAGCAGTCGCGCTGAAAGGTACAGGCAATAGTGATGACGGATACAGCGCTTTTGAAGCTACCAATCTTGACGTAACACATTGGCTTGAACAAAAGAATACGGATACTGTTTTCATTACCGGTATTGCCACTGAGTATTGCGTCATGTCCACCGCGATGGATGCGGTAAAGGCAGGCTTTAAAACTTACTGTGTCACTGATGCCGTAGCGCCGGTCAATGTACATCCGGACGATGAACAGATAGCCATGAGGAATATGCAGGAAGCAGGGATTATATTGATTACATCTGATAAAATTTATACACTTTGAATCTGCATCTTTTCCAACACGTTTCATACGAGGGATTAGGAAGTATGGAGGAGTGGATACTGCAAAACGGTCATACCTTGACAGCCACTCAGTTTTACGGCACACATAAAATTCCGTCCGTCCATGAGATAGACGGGCTGATCATTATGGGCGGGCCCATGAGCGTACATGATGAAAAGGAATATCCCTGGCTGGAGCAGGAAAAGGAATTTATTCATCAGGCTATCATGACGAATAAGGTAGTTATAGGAGTTTGCCTGGGTGCACAGTTGATCGCCGATGTATTAGGAGCAGAAGTGTATCCTAACCGGGAAAAAGAAATCGGATGGTTTCCGGTGCGCTTCACTGAACAGGCAAAACAAATTCCTCCATTCCGCAGCGTGAACCCTGATTTGACTGTTTTTCACTGGCATGGCGATACTTTCGATCTGCCGGCAGGTGCAGTACACCTGGTATCTTCAACAGCTTGTAAACACCAGGCTTTTTTGTATAAGGAAAAGGTTCTCGGATTGCAGTTTCATCTTGAGACTACTGAGAATGCATTATCGAAAATGCTTTTGCATGGCAAAGGGGAATTAGCGCCGGGAAACTTTATTCAATCTGAGGAAGAAATTTTAGCGCGACAAGCGATTATGCGCGATAATAAAAGATTACTTTTTTCAATCTTGGATAAGATAACCCAATAAATTAGGACTTTTCGGAGAATATTTTTTCCTAAAGGCACCACAATCTACTAAGGTGTGGCTTTGTGTTCTTGGTTTTGCAGCCCGTGAATGAAAGAAGCAAAGGGTTGGGGTCATTTTTGTTTTTCACAGGGTAAAGTGCTTTTATTGATATTGAACAAATAACTAAATATATGGATGTGAAACATGAACGAAAAGGGTACAAAAGGATTAAGAGAAATTATCACTATTGTCCGAGTAAAATAGGGGGAAAAATTGGGTGATTACGAAGAATCACCCAAAAAAGTTATGTTTGAGTTACCACACAAAAAACATAACTAAGATGGGCGAAGTTAAGAAT
>SCQT01000226.1 GCA_004322015.1 Chitinophagaceae bacterium | reverse complement strand
CCTAAAGACTGGGTAATAGAAGGTCCGAGAAAAATCAATCGTCACAGTGTGATTTCGCAGGGACATTATGTGAACATGGTGAAACCTAAAGAAACGATGCCTGAAGTGATGAGCGGGAGAAACCCAAGATTGTTAATGAACATACATGCAGTGAGCCGGGTCAACATGCCGGATATAGATCTATCCAGGGTAAACGGACCCGCCACGTCAGATGTCTTTGATGAAGCGGCTGAAAAAATGAAAAGCCCGGAAACTCATCATACACTGATCGGTAATGGAAATGAAAATAATCAATAAGCAGATTAACTGATTCATTAGAAGGTTTTATTATGTTTTTAGAAATAAGTGCTTTTTTAGTTATCGAGAAACTTATCCTGGTGGCCGCAATACTTGGGATCTCACTTTTCATTGCCATGTATTCTACTTATGCCGAACGCAAGCTGGCTGCTTTTATCCAGGACAGAAGAGGGCCTAACCGTGCAGGCATATTCGGCATTCTGCAGCCTTTGGCGGATGGCGGTAAATTATTTTTTAAAGAAGAAATCATTCCGGAATATGCCAATAAATTCCTTTTCATACTTGGTCCCGCCCTGTTTATGATCACCGCCTGCATGACAAGCGCCGTGGTCCCCTGGGGAAGCACCTTACATATAGCCGGCCGGGATATTTCTTTACAAGTGGCTGACGTCAATATCGGAATATTATATGTTTTTGGCGTGGTGAGCCTGGGTGTTTATGGCATCATGATCGGAGGATGGGCATCCAACAATAAATATTCATTATTAGGAACCATTCGTGCGGCATCACAAATCATTTCTTACGAATTGGCCATGGGATTATCATTGATAGCGCTCCTGATGATAACCGGCTCCTTGAGTTTAAAAGATATTGTAGAACAACAATCCCATGGGGTCTGGTATATTGTGTATCAACCCATCGGATTCTTAATTTTTCTGGTCTGTGCTTTCGCAGAATGTAACCGTACTCCTTTTGACCTGGCCGAATGTGATTCGGAATTAGTGATGGGCTTTCATACGGAATATTCCTCCATGAAGCTGGGCTTTTATCTTTTTGCAGAGTACATCAACATGTTTATCAGTTCTGCCGTCATGGTTACACTGTACTTTGGCGGATATAATTTCCCCGGAATGCATAGCCTGCATGTTAGTCCGAATATGTTGACGATCCTGGGAGTAATAGCCTTTTTTATCAAAATATTTATTTTCCTCTTTTTCTTCATCTGGGTTCGCTGGACTGTTCCGCGTTTCCGGTATGATCAGTTGATGAAGTTAGGATGGAAAATGCTGATACCTTTGGCGATTTTGAATTTACTGATAACAGGTGCATTAATGTTGTACCCGCATCATTGATTAAAAATAAAGTAATTGAACATTAAATGGAAACATTGACAAACAGGGCAAAACCGGTGGACCGGCGTCCGATGAATTTTTGGGAAAAGATTTATTTGCCGGCTGTGATAAAAGGATTGGGTATTACATTCAGGCATCTTTTCAAAAAGAAAGCCACTTATAATTTCCCTGAGCAAAAACGCCCTTTCAGTCCCGTATTTAGAGGGTTACATATTTTAAACCGTGATGAAGAAGGGCGGGAACGCTGCACTGCCTGCGGGTTATGTGCCGTGGCCTGTCCTGCTGAAGCCATTACCATGGAAGCTGCGGAACGCAAGCCAGGCGAAGAACATTTGTACCGTGAAGAAAAATACGCTGCCCGTTATGAAATCAATATGCTTCGTTGCATCTTCTGCGGATTTTGTGAAGAAGCCTGTCCGAAAGATGCGATTTATTTGACTGAAACTTTTGCGCCTGCGAATTACCAACGTAAAGGTTTTATTTATGGCAAAGAAGATCTGTTAATTCCATTTCCTCCAATTGAAAATCAATCTGCAACAGAAAAATTATGAGCTTACCCGTCATATTGTTTTGGATACTTGCCGTTATTTCCATTCTCTCCGCTATCGGAGTAGTAATGGCTAAGAATCCCGTGCATAGCGTCCTATTATTAATCGTTACATTTTTTACGATTGCAGGATTATATATTTTATTAAATGCCCAATTTCTGGCTGTAGTGCATATTATTGTATATGCCGGCGCCATTATGGTATTATTCCTTTTCGTTATTATGCTGATGAATCTGAATGCATCGGGAGAACCGCAAAAAAATAATTTAGTCAAATTCGCCGGGGTCATATCGGGGGGAATATTATTAATTGTATTAGTGGCTGTATTGAAGCAGGCTAATACAGGCATGTTGGCAGAAGGAAGTGATCATATAGGTCTGATACAAAATCTGGGACAGGCATTGTTTAAAGATTTCGTGCTGCCCTTTGAAGTAAGCAGTATATTGTTTTTAAGCGCTATGATCGGGGCAATCGTGATCGGGAAGAGGGAGTGAGCCGGGTACTGGTTCTTGGTTAGTAAAAAAACCTGAATGAAAAGTTATAAGGATTTGGAGATTTATCAGATAGCTTACCGGTTAGCCAAGGAAGTACATGCAATGAGTATGACACTTCCAAAATATGAATTATTTGAGAACGGGAGCCAGGTAAGAAGAGCAAGCCGGCGAATTAAAGATACTATAGCGGAAGGATATGGCAGAGGAAGATATAAAGACGATTTTATTAAATATCTTGTTTATGCCATAGCCTCTTGCGATGAGACAACCTCTCATCTTAATATGATCAGTGACCTTCATTTCATTAATACTCCTTTGACGGAATTAATTAATGAATACGAAATATTAGGAAAGAAGCTAAACAAGTTTATTCAATGGGTAGAAGACAATTGGAACGCTAACAAATAATAAACAATAAGTAGCAAGTATCTATCAAAAGTAACAAGTAACCAGAACAATGCCTATACAAAATTACATCTGGCTTTCTATTGCGCTTTTTTGCATCGGTGTGACAGGAGTGCTTATCAGAAGGAATGCCATCATTGTTTTTATGTGCATCGAACTGATGCTGAATGCAGTTAATTTATTATTGGTATCATTATCCAAATATCATCATGATGCCTCCGCACAGATATTTGTATTCTTCATTATGGCGGTGGCGGCCGCAGAAGTGTCGGTGGGCTTAGCTATTATCGTCATGGTGTACAGGCATACGAAGTCAGTAGATGTCAATATTTTAAACAGACTCAAGAATTAATTCTCCTATTACATGAAGAATATTGTTTGGCTTATCCCTTTATTTCCATTAGCAGGTTTCCTGATTAACGGATTAGGAAGAAGATTTATCACAAAAACTGTATCAGGAATCATCAGTTCGCTGACGGTACTCGCTTCTTTTATAGTTTCCTGTATTATTTTTTCAGATGTCCGTGAAGCAGCATTTACTCCGCAAACCATTCATTTATTTGATTTTATTTCTGCAGGCTCCCTGCATATCCCATTTGATTTTTATATTGATCAGCTTACTTCCTTATTCTTATTGATCATCACCGGCGTAGGTTTTCTCATTCATGTGTATTCCACGGCTTACATGCATGAAGAGACTAACGAAGGATTTGCGCGGTACTTCGCCTATCTGAATCTTTTCGTTTTTATGATGCTGTTGCTGGTGATGGGCGCTAATTATGTCATTATGTTCATCGGATGGGAAGGCGTGGGATTATGTTCTTACTTATTGATTGGCTTTTGGTTTAAGAATAATGACTTCAATAATGCCGCGGTGAAGGCATTTGTGGTAAACCGTATCGGTGATCTGGGATTTATCATAGGATTGTTTTTAATGATAAAAACCTTTGGCTCGCTCACATTTACTGATGTATTCTCTAAAGCCGGAGAAATGACTATGGGCTCAGGAATATTAACCGCCATTACGATTTTATTATTTATCGGGGCTACCGGTAAATCGGCTCAGATCCCCTTATATACCTGGCTGCCGGATGCCATGGCAGGTCCGACTCCTGTATCCGCATTAATTCATGCTGCCACCATGGTTACTGCAGGAGTCTATATGATCGCGCGCAGCAACATGCTGTATGTGTTATCGCCTGCCACTGAAACTATTGTCGCTGTGGTGGGTGTGGTGACTGCGGTATTTGCTGCTTCCATTGCATTAAAGCAAAATGATATTAAGAGAGTATTAGCCTATTCCACGGTAAGCCAGTTAGGCTATATGTTCCTCGGATTGGGAGTAGGCGCCTTCACAGGAGCGGTTTTCCACGTCATGACCCATGCTTTCTTCAAAGCCTTATTATTCCTTTGTGCCGGTTCCGTTATTCATGCTATGGGCGGAGAACAGGATATGCGCAAGATGGGAGGGTTAAAAGGAAGAATGAAAATCACTTATATCACATTTTTAGTGGCATGCTTAGCTATTTCAGGAATACCCCCCCTCTCCGGATTCTTTTCTAAAGATGAAATCCTGGGAGCAGCTTTTGGCTCCAATGTAATTTATTGGGCTGTGGGAGTTCTCGGTGCACTTATGACCGCTTTCTATATGTTCCGTGCATTGGGGATGACGTTTCACGGAAAGTTTCGTGGTACGGAAGAACAAGAGCATCATGTGCATGAAAGTCCGGCGCCTATGACAGTCCCATTAATTGTATTAGCCCTATTAGCTTTCGTTGGCGGCTGGATAGGCATACCTGCATTATACGGCGGACGGGATAATTTCGGAAATTTCCTGGCGCCGGTATTTGCTCAGTCAAAAGCCCTTGCGACACCACATGAATTATCGTATAACACGGAATGGATATTGGTGATCATTACTACCTCATTAGTTATACTCTCTGTCATTTGGACATGGACCAAATTTGCCAAATATAAGGCCAGGGAGAAGGAAGCAACCGGACTGGAAAAAATCCTGGAAAATAAATGGTATGTGGATGAAATATATGCCGCTGTTATCGGGAAACCGTTACGTGCAATCGCCGGCTGGCTTAATGATGATGCAGAAAAATCAGGATTTGACGGCATGGTGAACGGGGTGGGAAAATTAGTGCAATGGGGCAGCCGCCAGATCAGATTAATACAAACAGGACGCGTGGGCTTTTATATTTTCGGCATGGTGATCGGGATGGTCATCCTGTTATTCATAGCATTTTATTTTTAATCCATTGACTATTCACTATCCGAAACTTCGGATGACAATTCACAAATAGTAGTATGATAACCACCTTACTCATATTAGTACCTTTAGCTACGGGGTTAGTTACCTTTCTCCTGAAAGGCAAAACAGCCCGCAGTTGGGCTCTCATTTCAGCTATTGTTACTTTGATTATTTCGGTCGGATGCACGCTAACTTACCAGAGTAATCCGGCGTCGCTGACCATGGATGTTCCCTGGATAGCACAATTAGGAGCAAATATTCATTTAGGACTGGATGGCATTGCATCCATCATGTGTCTGCTGACAAGTATCAGCTATGTGGTTACTTTCCTATCCTGCTGGAAACATACATTCAAAAAAGAACAGCAATTCTATGGCCTTATGTTGCTTATGCAGGCCGGGTTAATGGGCGTGTTCGCTTCCTTTGATGCTTTATTATTTTATGCTTTCTGGGAACTGGTTATCATACCTGCTTATTTCCTCTGCTCTATCTGGGGAGGTAAAAGACGCATTGAAATTACTTTTAAGTTTTTTGTTTACACTTTCTTCGGATCCTTATTGATGCTTATCGGCATCATGTATTTATATTTTCAAACACCGGGTACACACAGCTTTTCCTGGGAAGCATTTAAAAGCCTGCATCTTGACAGCACACAACAAAGCTGGCTGTTCTGGTTATTCTTTATTGCTTTTGCCATTAAAATGCCGGTATTCCCTTTCCATACCTGGCAGCCTGATACTTATGAGACTGCCCCCACCCCTGTTACGATGATCCTTTCCGCCGTCATGGTCAAAATGGGATTATTCGGTGTGATCCGGTGGATATTACCGGTGCTTCCTTCCGGTGTGGCATTCTGGGGACATTTCGTCATGATACTTTCCGTTATCGGCATTGTGTACGCTTCCTGTATTGCTATCGTGCAAACAGATCTAAAAAGATTGTTTGCCTATTCTTCCATTGCACACATGGGATTGATGAGTGCGGTAGTCTTTTCGGGAACAGAAACAGGTATGCAGGGCGTACTGATCCAAATGTTCAATCATGGTATTATTATCCTCGGATTGTGGGTGGTAGTAGAAGCCATTGAACAAAAACTGGGAACCCGCGACATCCGGGAACTGGGAGGGCTTGCCACCAAATCACCGCGGTTGGCCATTGCCTTTTTACTGGTTTGTCTGGGAAATATTGCATTGCCGTTAACAAGCGGGTTCGTCGGAGAGTTCATGATGTTTGCAGGACTGCTGCAATACAGCGTGTGGATGATGGCAGTAGCCGGATTGGCCATCATCCTGGTGGCTATTTATATTTTAAGGATGCTGCAGAAAGTCATTTTCGGCAGCCTGAATTCATTAACGGAAAAAATAGTTGATTTAAGGATTTACGAATGGCTGGCATTGGCAGTAGTGGTAGGACTGATCTTTGCCGTGGGTATTTATCCTAAACCTTTGCTGGATATTTTGCATCATACCACAGACAGTCTGCTGGCGATGAATTTAGTTCCCTGATACCGCTGACCAGTATTCGGGTATCAATAAGCAGGCAGATTTTGGAGGGATAATAATTTTCGAGATATTGTAAATAAATTATAAACAAAACCGATTACTGAACGCTGATTACCGACCTTATGAACGCATTAATTTTTACCGCTGTTTTCGGGATCTTTTTAATGATATCCGGTTTATTTATTAAAAATAAACAGCCTGTCAGGATACTTTCCATTGCAGGCATTATTGCCGCCTTTATTTTGAACATCTTTGATCTTCAAAAATTCGGTACGTCCGCCACTGGTTTGTTTAATGGCATGTTATCCGTTACGCCATTCGGACTTTTATTTATTGAAGTTGTCTTAGGGTGCGTGCTGGTGTATTTCTTATTATCCGGAAAAGACCTGGCCAATATCGGTCATTATACCGGCGAATATTTTGCCTTGATATTTTTTATCCTTTGCGGGATCACCCTGGCAGCTACTTACGGTAATATGCTGATGTTGTTTTTATCCATCGAAATTATGTCCATTCCCCAGTATATTTTAGCAGGCAGCGATAAGCATAATTTGAAAAGTCATGAGGCTTCCCTGAAATATTTCCTGATGGGCTCTTTCTCCACAGGCTTTTTATTATTGGGAATTGCCCTGCTATATGGCGCTACCGGCACTTTTGACATCACTGCCATGAACTTAGCCGGAGGTTCCATTGATACGATGGCGCTGGCAGGGATCATATTAATTGCTTTCGCACTTGCCTTCAAAGTATCTGCGGCGCCATTTCACTTCTGGACGCCCGATGTATATGACGGCGCTCCCACCGCAGTCACTTCCTTCATTTCAACCATCGTCAAAGTAGGCGGTTTTGTTGCTTTTATCCGTTTATTTCATATTGCATTCGGAAGTCCGGAAATAAATCCGCACTGGGAACTGGTACTGGCCATCATGACGGCTGCCACATTGGTTATCGGTAATATTACAGCCGTATTTCAACAAAGTGTGAAACGGATGCTGGCATATTCCAGCATTTCACAGGCCGGATTCATGTTGTTTGCGGTCATTGCCATGAATATGTTATCCTGGCAGGGGATCTTGTTATATGCTGCAGCTTATAGTTTAGCAACCATCGGGTGCTTTGCGGTGTTAATGAAGATGAAAGACTATACTTACGACGGATATAACGGATTAGCGCAAAAGCAACCTTTGCTGGCATTAATGAACACTATTTTCCTTTTTTCTTTAGTGGGTATTCCTGCCACCGCAGGTTTTCTGGCTAAATATTTTGTCTTGTCTGCCGCAGTCGAAAAAGGCGGATTACTGTGGCTGGTCATCTTAGCCGTTTGCTGTGCCGCTGTGAGCGCTTTTTATTATTTCCGGTTAATATGGGCCATGTATTTCAAGGAAGGCAACTGCGAGGTGGATGAGCATGCTATCACTCCTGCTTTTAAAGGGGTACTGGTGTTAACTGCTTTATTAGTCATCGTGATCGGCGTTTGGCCTGATCTTGTTTTAATGTGGATCAAATAAATTTCTATCATGCTTAATCCTATCGTATTCATCACCGGCGCCACTGCAGGTTTTGGAAAAGCCTGCGCGGAGAAGTTTGCTTCAAATGGTTATCATGTAATCATTACCGGCAGGAGAAAGGAACGTTTGAACGAGTTGCAGGAGGAATTGGAGGGAAGATATGCCGTAGAAGTATTGCCTTTGGAATTCGATGTGAGGGATTTTCATGCCTGCAGAAAAGCCATCAACTCGATGCCGGATGACTGGAAAAATGTGGCCGTTCTGATAAATAATGCAGGCCTTGCCATGGGGTTTTCAACTATTGACGAAGGGGATATCAGCGATTGGGACACGATGATAGATACGAACGTAAAAGGATTGCTGTATGTTTCGAAATTAGTGATCCCCTTTCTGAAAGACACTAAAGGACAAATTATTAATATAGGATCCACCGCCGCTAAAGATGTATATCCGAAAGGAAATGTATATTGTGGCACCAAGCATGCGGTGGACGCTTTGTCACAAGCTATGCGAATTGATCTTTTGCCTTACGGGATCAAGGTGACTGCCATACATCCGGGCGCGGCAGAAACAGAATTTTCCGTTGTTCGTTTTAAGGGAGATCAGGACAAGGCGAAACATGTGTACGAGGGATATGAGCCTTTACATGCGGAAGATATTGCCGAAACAGCCTATTTTTGCGCCACACGTCCGCCGCATGTTTGTATTAATGATTTAGTTATCACACCCACCGCTCAGGCAAACGCATTGCATTGGTATAAACAACCATGATCTGAGACAGAAGCCCAAGGCCCTGCGTCTCTATCTCACGCGCCCCTATCAGCATTATTATTGCAAAATGAATCTTAATGTTACTCCTGCCTCGGTATTCGATATCGGATAAGAGGTGGAAATAACCGGTATCGTGGCATTTCTCCTGTAAAAGAAATTCAGGTCTAAACGCTGGTTAACCACATAATCAATCGTGGGCATCAGGGAAATAAGCTTTTGCCCGCTGGTAGGTATTACCAGGCCTGCATCTAAAAGATTATTCACCGTTTCGCTGCTCGTGATGCTCATATCGAGGCGGAAGTTCAGGTCATTATGCAAGCGCTTGGATTTGCCGATATTAAACGGCAGCGGTAAATTTCTTACCCGGAATCCTGCGCCGAAGTCAATCTCCGTGGAACGCATTTCCGTTAGCTGATAATCAATCAGGCTCAGGCTAAGCATTCTCGTTTTATTGTAGGCGAAATTAATACTCAGGTTATTGGTAAAAGTAGCTTCTATGCCCAGCAATGGGCTCAGTTGCTCCGAAATAGTAATATTGGGAACTAAGAAATAAGGGATATAATTATGAGATATGGTGTCAATAAATCCGGGATAACCGTATCTTAAAGGGTCAGCATAAAGCATGGACGAAGTAAAACTATTCATGCTCAGAATAGAAGAATATCCGTTAGAGAGAGTCAGATTGGTTATGAATCTATCAAAGAAAGGCAGCGAGCTCAATCCGTTATATTTTATTTGCCAATTGGGGAAGGGCTTGATATTACTGAACGGATTACTTTGAATACCGCTGTTATTATTGTTGACCAACCCGATGGTTTCAGGATCCTTGCCGGTGTATGCCGCGAGGAACGCAGGGATCAGCACATCCTGCGCATAACGTCCATAGCCCAATTTGTATTGCGGATCATTCGGATCGGGCTTACCGGCAGTATAAGGATTTTTTTCACCTAACCTCTCTGAGATGATCTTCCGGTTATTTTCAAAATTAAGAAACGTTTGAGAAATACCGTTTTGGGGATTTAATTTAGAAAACAGGGTTTTTAAAGAAAGATAAGTGACCTGAAAACCTCCCGCATCATACGGATTCAGATGGGCAAACGGTGTATTGGCCAAAGTATCCATAAATAATTCAGTATGGTTTTTAGAAAACGATTTACTCAGATTCAAATCAATCCGGAGTCCGGGCAATGGCTCTAAAGTAGCCTGTGCAGCCAATTGCTGGATAAACTGTTGCTGGAACTGGATATTGAAAGTGGAATCGGGAGTTAACCATCCCTCCCGGCTGATCCTGTTTAACCAGGCTTCACTTGGCTGCCAGCCGAAAGCAAATCCCAATCCCGGCTTCATGCTATGCCAGTTTTGCCCCATAAACCCGGTACTATCGAGGTATCCGGGCAAAAAGGTCGTACCATTCTCACTATAATTAATGGATATCCTTTTCAGCATAAGCAAAGGCCTTACCAAGGCTCTTAATACTGGCGATACTTCGGATGCCGTTTCCTTCGATTTATTTTGGTTGTTATTTCCCGAAGAGCTGCGGTTCCCATTTTGATTTCTCTGCCTGGGGGGGGGATTATTAATTCCCCGCAGGAATTTCCATTTATTATACAACTGATTAAAATTAAAATCCCCGTTGATCTGTTTACGATAGCCATTCTGGATGGAATTACCTAAATACAAAGCCAATAAAGAGGCTGCATTCCAACTGTAATTGGTAGAATAGCCCAACCTCACATTAGCCCAATCCAATAGAGGGAACTTATTAAAGGGAACTGTATAAGACACATTCAATGTCTGCTGAAAAAGAGTATTTCTTCCAAACCGCAACAGGTTATGGAAAAGGCTGTCCTGTTTCAGTTTTGTATCAATATATCCGAACGGCTCATCAATACGGGCATTATCCACCGCATTAAAATCAATATTCAGTGAGCGGGTAAGATCCCAGTGAAGGTTATAATACCGGTCGAAAGTAAAATATTTATCAAATGTCGGGGCAAGGGAAAAAGGAGAGCCAATATCACGGACGGAGGTAGCGCCAAACTGGCGATTCAATTCACCCCGTACAGCGATAAGAGACGGGACAGGATTAATATTAATATCCCGGATCAGATCTAAATAACGTGAATGTGATTTGATCAGATTTCTGAATGGAGCAAAGAATTTATTCTGCCCGGCATAAGTATATCCCAGCCCCAGTTTTTGCTGCGTCAACACATCGCTTGATATCAGCGGATTATGGGTAAGTATCTGACTGAAAGAATAGCTCAGGTCAAAATTTTCAATATCCCATAAATGATGTCCTGTCCTGTTGGGATTCGGGAGCTTACGCACATTGGTAAAGTTAAGGCTCTTGATAGAGGTGAAGGTCTGTGCCTGCTGTAAAATGGAGTCTCTTTCATATTTGCTCCGGGCATGACTCAACTCATATTTTAACCTGATGTCTAAATTATATGGATCGTATTGCGGATTACTAACCGATTCTGAATAACCGGCATACACGGGAATAGAAAGATCCCATTGCGACGGTAATAATTTCCCCAATTCGAGATTGGTGGCAATATCATATTGATAAAAATTATCTAACGCTCTCTGGTTAAGACTTTGATCTACATTTCCAAAACCCGCCGTGTGCATGGAGCCTGCCAGGCTCACCGTACCCAAATCCGCCAACTGAAGATCCACCCTTCCCATAGCAGCATATCCGCCCTGCTCATTCATGCCGGACACACGTAATTCGTCAAACCAGACTTCGGTTGATTTTGGCAATCCGTCGTCCGGTAATCTCGTCTCGCTTGAATCAGGATTCAATATTCCAATTAAACATTCCTGTACCTGGCCCAGATTAGGGTTGCCTACGATTGTCACATAATTTCCTTTAGCATCCTGAATTGTAAAAGGTTTTGAAAGAGCCCCCCCTGTCAAATTACGCATTTCTTTAACCTTGGGAAAAATACTCAGATCAATATCCAGATCATTGGCAGATGGCCAGATGGTGTTGCCATTCAAGGGCCCCATAGGATCAGTCACTTTTAAAGGAATACGGTATTCATAATAATTATTGACGAAATCGCTCCCCAGCCGGATGATTGCATCCACATCCCCATTATGAAGCGCCGGATAACCTCTTACGGATTCCGCATGAATGAACATTTGCAATACTTTATACTGGCGGAGATCCACACCTAAGTTTTTAAATACGGCTCTGGCATTACCATTTGTCAAATCGGTTACCTTCAATGACATGGACTGTTCATTCTGAAGCAGGTTCACGTTATTAATGCTCAGTTGCGTCTGACGCCTTATGCCCGGAGGGATCACATAAGGTATAGGTGTACGGGAAGAATTGTCTTCAATATTCACGGCTGAAACTGTGAATTGGGTCGGGCTGTTCGGGGGAATGGGTATATAAGCCCCGGAAGTATCCAGTTGATATTGATAAGTCAGCCACTGATTCCGGACAAGCTCCAGCCTGGCGAAGCGAAGCACTACGCTATCCTGAAATCCGGTCAGGAACATACGCATAAAACGAATGGATTGAAAATCGGGGATGTCTCCGACACGTTTATCATACTGGCTAATGGGAATTCTGAATTGATACCAGGTTTCGGGGGTCAGCGGTCCGTTTTGCTGATTGGAAGGCACTACAATTTTATCCACAATAAAATCTGTTCCCACCTGCATCTCCGGCTTCAGATCCACGCGATACTGGAAATATTCTTCACTCTCATTGACCGTACCGTCATGATTCAAATCCTCCGACTCGGGGTAATTGGTGGCAGCGCTTGAATAAGGATCATTGGGATTGGAAATCGGCGAATTACCATCCGACCCGTTAAACCGCTTGTATCTTTCCAAAATATTCAATCCTTTTTCGTCATAATCTTTTCCCCGGTAAAAATGGTAATCATCATTGTCAGGATCCTGGTATGATTCCTGATAAACCGGTGAACCTTCTCCGAAATTTTGTGCGAGCTGCTGCAAATATTGTGCTCTGAAAGTGCGTTCATGTGCGTCATCCAATCCGTCATAACCCACATCCTGATAGATCCGCGCGGCGGGATTATTGTCAAATGCGTTGGTCAGTTGTTGCTGGAAACGCGGTACCCGCGCCCATTTTGAATATAATACTTTGGAAGTATCGGTAAACGGGGGTAATCCGTTCTCAAAAGATATCAATCCGTCTCTTAAAATATCTTCCGAGATATTGCCCAGATCAAAATACAATTCGCCGCCGCTGCCATTAGGATCATTGATAAAAGGATCCATCAGCCAGAATTCTATGTATTGTACATTGGAGGCCTGAAAATCAGTATTCTGCAATGCCCTTGTAATACCTGCCCAGTTTTGCTCAGGATGAAGCATGCGTCCGTTCGCATTCACCTCGGAAGGGGATGTGACCAGATTATAGGGTCCCCGCTGGTCGGGATAATATGCCAGGTCCAAAGTAGTCAGATACCCCTGTCCGAAATCTACACTTTGCTGCGGAAACACATCCTGCTGCCTTACCAGGCGGGAATAATGTCCCAGGTATAATTCTTTATCAGCCTTAATGTTGGCCGGCATGTTGGGGCCGCCGTCCACTAATGACGGATCAATAGTGTACCATGCCAGCAAGGCCCGGCGGTAGCCGTAAGGCAATGAATCCATCAGCGTGGCTTCAGGAAATAAAATCTTCCCGTTTTGATCCGTAGCCCCTTGCGGGGTAGCTGCCAATGCCCAGGCATTATAGGGAAATTTAAGATCGTAGGAACTGGTGGCGCCTTCGAAATCGTCTAAGTAAACCGTCCCCTCGCTACCCTTTCCGATCAACTTTGAATGACCAGGGAACAACCGCGCCACTTCCCCGGATGCCGTAATGGAAGATTTCGCTGTCGTGGAATAATTGGGGAGCTTGTCTAACCAACGGGTTACACCGGGTAATTCGGAACGGTAGTTAGCGTCAAAGCCCGTCATTGTATTGGCAATCGGATCCTGGCCATAGTCCACAATATTAAAATATGGTTTCTCCGTCATCCGGATAACGGTGGCGCCGAAGGATAACTTATTATTCACCAGATAATCCAGGCGGGTGCCGAAATAGTTTTTGGATTGCTCGCCTGCAAATCCATTGTTTTCAAACTGTACATGAATGGGCAATCCCGAACTGAGGATAGAGCCATTGATGATCTGCAACTGGCCGGTGTTATAATCTATGGTATAATCCACATTTTCGATAAGCTGCTGTCCTCCCGCCATCACGGTGACCGATCCGCGCGGAATGTTAAATGCCCCTAAGAATATAGTTGATGAGGAGCTGGCTTTATAGGAACCCCGCATCACAAAACGGTCAAATTGCGGGAATTGCTGCGCAATGGTCTTGGTGGAATCATACAGGATCTGGTACATGTATTTGGATGCGAGTACGGAATCTCCTCCGAATGCCTTTAAGAGATCCCTGCCGAAAGGTTCCAGCTCAGGGAAAATAACTTTACCCGTCCGCGAATTGATGGTAAAGCCATCCACAAAATCAAAGACCCCGTCAGGCTGCGGATCATTATTACTGTTGAGGCGATCCAGATTTAACACGGACAATAAGGTTTGCCCTTTGTAAGTTCCCTGCGCATCCGGCAAATAACGCAGTTCCCCGCCGTTAGGACTTTGGTAGAAGATATTGAGCAGAAAATCCTGGCGGTTGATCTGCGCCCCCCCCAGGCTGTAAATATTTTTCATCATCAGATCCCAGATAGGGAGTGCAGGCCGTGCAGAAGTAGCCTTCAGCATTTTCAGAAAAAGAACCTGAGGCTG
>SCQT01000225.1 GCA_004322015.1 Chitinophagaceae bacterium | reverse complement strand
CCGAAACTATTTTTTCAAACTTAGGCATAGAGCTGAATTGTAATAAAATAAGAAAGCTATATGCTAAATGCTTAAACATTGGCTCCATGGCTGCTTAATTTTTATACCGAACTATTGAAGAATAAATAATTATAGTCTCCAATAAACAATGAATCTCCTGAACGGTACCGTATATAGGTATAGATAGGGTAATTGGAGAAGTAACGGTTTTTTTCAGGGAAGTATATCAATTCAATATTCTTCTCCTTATAGAATAAGTCAGAGAAAGGTTTTGTTACAATTAAATTATAGTACTTCCCTTCCGTCTCAAAGATTCCGGATTTATTATCCTCCTTTACCTGAAGAGGAGTTAGTGTGTCTTTAATTTTGCGGCCATTATTTATATATCCTAAGGTTATTTCGGGCCCCGGACTTACCCACGCAGTCTTCTCAAATACCCTCTTGTTGTTAATAAATTGTACTCCTTTATATTGATAAGAGTGATAATCACGATTATTGTCCTCTAAAAAAATGACAGGATCATCGGAAAAATTATGGTCAGCGTTGAGATCAGGAATCATTATTTTTTGTTTATCAGTTATAGCTATACCGGTAAGGACACTTATATAGTTTCTCAGAGGAGCTTTAGATAGTAAATTAGTATCAGGTCTTGCATGATTATAATACCGCATAAATCTTTCCTTTGTGAAAAACCCTTGCTTATATTCCTGATAAGCAAATTGATCCAATTGGAAATAATATTTCTTGATTTTGATATTTATTAAATCGTGAGGGATGCCTTTGTAACCAGAATCCAAATCAGTCACAAAGGGTAAACCCAAATACATGCTCTCAATAAAGCTTGTATCAGTCATTACCACTTTTTTAATAACCCTTCCTTGGCCCCGCACCATCATCATCTGAAATAGACTACCAATAAAAAAGAACAGAATATAACTGACGAAATGGTTATTCATGCTTACATTGGTGCTCTTCATTTTTTGAATTTTTACTATAGAAATAGGATACAAAAGCAATTATCAGAAGGCAGATAATTGCTTTTGTTTTCAAAAACTATCTAATTTATAGAGGATCCTTACATGCCGTTGTACAACTTTCTCCACTATTCCCACAGTAAGCTCCTACATTGTCTGTGGCAGTGCAAGTACCAGAACAGTCAGAAATAGATATATTTCTACTACCCCCGCCAGAGCATGAACACGAGCATGAACAACCGGAAGGTGGTGCGGATTGTCCACCAAGTATTTGTTTTAACTCATCTCTTGAGAGCACATCAGCATTGCTAATGTTCAACTCAGTTTTAACTTTTTCATTTTACTTAAGTTTTAATGGTCTAAAAATAAATCTTTTGCCTACCCCATTTATATAGCGCCAGATAAGCAAGCGCCTTGCTTGCAAGCAAAAAAGTTATGCATTTATTATTATCAGGTCACATGGTCGCAATATCGCTCCCTCGCTAGGTCGCTCTGTCGATAAAATCATTAACTTTCTTGGAACAGAAGTCTCCAACATGTTGATTTTTAACAACGTCAGTATCCTGAATCAACGTTAAGTGATCTAATCCACTATTATCTATTTTGAAAGGCGTATCGTATTTATTTACCGCCAAATCTGACATGTATAATTTTTATGGTTTGATTTTTTTAACCACCAACTCCATCAAATGCCACTAAGATTTTTTCCTTGTGTCGCTTTGTGTATTCTTTGTGGTTTAACTTTTCAACTGAAACTTCTGAAACTTGAAACATTAAAACGTTTATCTCCCCAACTCCAACTGATTCTTCACTAACTCAAAATATTTCCCTTTCAACTTCGTCAGACTTTCATGATCTCCTTCTTCCACTATGCGACCTTTTTCTAATACCACGATCTTATCCGCATTTCGTACCGTGCTTAACCGGTGAGCTACTACCACCACCGTCCTGTTCCTGAAAAACTTTTCTAAGTTCTCCACGATCTCTCTTTCATTATTCGCATCTAAGGAATTGGTGGCTTCATCAAAAAATAAATATTGCGGGTCTTTATAGACAGCTCTGGCTATCAGCACCCGTTGCTTTTGTCCCTGGCTCAGCCCGGTGCCTTCCGATCCCAATTTGGTAAAGAAACCG
>SCQT01000224.1 GCA_004322015.1 Chitinophagaceae bacterium | reverse complement strand
TTAAGTATCCCTGCTTCCGAAGCTGTTCAAACAATTCACGGTAATGCCCCTTTCTTCCTCTGACCAGAGGCGCCAGGAAGGTTAATTTCTGGTCATTGAAATGCTCAAACAGATTATCTGTAATTTCTTCTTCGGTAAAACGCACCATCTTCTTCCCTGTATTGTAAGAATATGCTTCGCCGATGCGTGCGAAAAGTAAACGCAGGAAATCATATACTTCGGTTACCGTTCCCACGGTGGAACGCGGATTACGATTGGTCGTCTTTTGTTCAATGGAAATGACGGGCGATAATCCGGTGATCTTATCCACATCAGGGCGCTCCATGTCGCCGATGAACTGCCGTGCATACGCGGAAAAGCTTTCCAGGTAACGGCGCTGTCCTTCGGCATATACAGTATCAAATGCTAAAGAAGACTTACCGCTGCCGCTGATGCCCGTGATCACGGTCAGCTTGTTTTTGGGAATATCAATGCTGATATCTTTCAGGTTATGCACACGGGCGCCAAAAACGGAAATGGAATCATTATTATCTACATTATCTAAAACTTCTGTATGATTTGTATTTGCCATAAGAAATGCAAAATTCGTGAAAATTATGATGTACTCAACATCAGGGAAGTGTTCATAATATTACCGTTTCGGTAATGTTTTGTACATTTGCTACCGGAGCATGAGAATAATTGCGGCGAAAACACTTAAAAAATATTGGGAAAAGTTCACCGAGGCAAAGCAATCTTTGCTATCATGGTATGAAGAAGCCGAAACGGCTTTCTGGAATAGCCCAAATAATCTAAAAGAGCAATACAGGCTTATTGAGGGCACATCTAATTTACTATTAAACAAACATCCGTATGCAAGTCTGGAAAGAATTTCAGGAAAAGAACAAAGATCGCTTTCTCAATGAATTATTGGAAATGCTGCGTATTCCGTCAGTAAGCGCCGACTGCAGGCATAAAGAAGATATTAAAAAATGTGCGCAAATGGTGAAGCAACGTCTGCTGGAAGCGGGAGCGGATAAAGCTGACCTGCATGAAACGGGGGGGCATCCTGTAGTATATGGCGAGAAGATCATTGATAAGAAATTACCAACTGTATTGGTTTACGGACATTATGACGTGCAACCGCCTGATCCGCTGGAACTGTGGCATAGCGGGCCCTTTGATCCGGTCATTAAAGATGGCCGCATTTATGCGAGAGGCGCCTGTGATGATAAAGGCCAATTTTACATGCATGTAAAAGCATTTGAAACCATGTCTAAAACCCATACCCTTTCCTGCAATGTAAAATTTATAATAGAAGGAGAGGAAGAAGTGGGTTCTGAAAACTTAGAAGCATTTGTGAGAGAAAATAAGGACTTATTGAAGGCGGATATAGTGCTGATTTCAGATACCTCTATGATCAGTATGGAACATCCTTCCATTGAGACAGGATTGCGCGGATTGGCCTATATGGAAGTGGAAGTGACCGGGCCCGACCGTGATCTGCACAGCGGTGTGTATGGTGGTGCGGTAGCTAATCCTGCAACCATCTTATGCAAAATGATCGCATCACTGCACGACGAAAATAATCATATTACCATATCCGGATTTTATGATAAGGTGGTGAATTTAAGCGACGCAGAACGCAAAGCATTAAATGAAGTGCCGTTTGATGAGAAAGAATATAAGAAAGATCTGGGAGTAAAAACGCTGTGGGGAGAAAAGGGATATACCACCCTGGAACGCACCGGGATTCGCCCTACAGTGGAAGTAAACGGCATCTGGAGCGGTTATACGGGTGAAGGTGCAAAGACTGTGCTGCCGGCAAAAGCACATGCAAAAATTTCTATGCGTTTGGTGCCCGATCAGAAATCTGCGGACATAGAAAAGTTATTTACGGAATATTTTAAGAGCTTGGCTCCGGATTATGTAACAGTAAAAGTAATCCCCGTGCATGGCGGCGAAGCAGCAGTAACACCTACGGACTCAGTGGCCTACAAAGCGGCAGAAAAAGCAATTGAAACCACCTTCGGCAAAAAGCCCATCCCTACAAGAGGGGGAGGGAGTATCCCTATAGTGGCTTTGTTTGAAGAGGTCCTGAATGTAAAAAGCGTATTATTTGGCTTTGGCCTGGACAATGACAATCTGCATTCTCCGAATGAAAAATATGACCTGTTCAATTTTTACAAGGGAATAGAAACCATCCCGTATTTTCATAAGTATTTTGCTGAAATGAAAGCATAAGACAGGAAAGGTATGGCAGCAGAAATGTCAAATCTTTTGGTACAAATGAAATACTCCCTTCTTCCTGATTTTATCAGCATGGCATAAAAAAAGATAGTCATATCTAAAAATCATTATACCTTTGCCTCTTAATCTGAATTGAAGGTGGAAAATCATTTAACCCATATCAAAAACATTGCAAGACATCTCCGGCTCGAGGGTAATGGAATGCCCTTGAAGGTTAATCCACTTAAACGTTTTTGCCGACGACCGCGCCTTTGATAAATAAGCACATGCCTCATGTGCTTGAGTAAGGGCTTTAGAAGCGCTGAACCTCTTGGGTCAATGATGTAAAAACTATTTTTCACTTTTTTCACTCTTAGAAAACGTTGGAATCTCAAATAGAATGTATCGTCAGGATAGCAAGCTCCGACGATCACAAATACGCTACAGGAATTACGGATGAAATGGCTTACTCGGCGGTTAAACGCGGCACCGGCATCCCTGCGCGTACTCCCGAATATACCATGAAGAAAATGGATGAGGGGCTTGCCGTCATTGCTGTCAATCCGCAAAACGGCGAATGGGTAGGCTTCTGTTGCCTGGAAGTCTGGGACCACGAAAAGTACGTAGCCAATTCAGGCCTGATTATTTCACCGGAATACCGGGGATTGGGCATTTCGAGAGAGATCAAGATGAGATTATTTGAAATAAGCAGGAATAAATTCCCCCATGCAAAAATATTCAGCCTAAGCGCCAGCCCGGCAGTAATACACGTCAATGAGGAATTAGGATATAAGGCAATCCCCTATGCAGCACTCATGAAAGACAGATGGTTTGTGAAGGGCTGCCACAGTTGGGTAAATTTCACAGAGATGATGCACCATGGACATGCGGGATTAAATTACATAGCGATGGTATTCGATCCGGCCACTGAAGCTGTCGAGCCTGTTTTCTCCAATATCGGGCAATACTTCCGGAACAAGATAAAATCATCGGGCAAAAAGAAGGAGACGGAGGTGCCTTTGAAAAAATTGGGCATACCTTACGGTTAAGTATTCATAACAAAAAATTGCCGGCTACCTCATCCGGAAGATTAAAGGCATTTGTTAGTAGTCTTGAGCCTTCAATACGAATGATGTTTGGAATTTACACATTGGACTTTGGAATTTATTTGAGGTTTGTATTTTGGAATTTGTAATTTAACCCTGTTTTGAAAAAGCTTCGTATCGATAAATATCTGTGGGCAATCCGTATCTTCAAAACCCGCACCCAGGCGGCCATTGCCTGCGACCAGGGAAAGGTTAAAAGTAACGGCT
>SCQT01000223.1 GCA_004322015.1 Chitinophagaceae bacterium | reverse complement strand
TGGTAATTGATCTTTAGTCCCGTCTGCTGATGATAGACATAGAACAGCTTGGAGAATAAAGGATATACAAACGTGCTCCCCGCTCCCAACAAGGTGTTGTCATCCTTGCCGGAAGACAGCACCGTACTGTCATTATCGTTGCCTGATTTGGGCCCCGAACCGTTGCAGGCCGATATGAACAGACTTATACCGCCAAGCAGCATGGCCGCCATTGAGAGAATCTTTAATTTTGAATGTGTTGAGTTCATTGTAATTGTTTTTAGGTGATTAAATTCACCCACAAAAAAACGATACTCGTATTAACTTAATGTTATGGAATTATTAAATTAAAGTAAATTTTTACTACACCAGCCTCCTTCCCTGTTCCTTTTCATTCGTCGCTTCAATCTTGCGAAGAAGGGCTGCTTTCATCCTGTCTGAAAGCCTGTAAGGTTTTATTTTCGTATGAGTATTTGTTGGAATATCCGGTAATAATTCTTAAGGTTGAGATTAAGTACCGATCCCGAAAGCTGACACTAAGCGGTATGCAAATGATTTTTAAATAGATGCAGATAAAGGAGTTTAGATATACTGATTTTGATTAACAGGTAATCGGTTTAAAAGATATATATATTATAAAAACATCCCGGCTCTTACTCTACGCATGATAAAGCTGGATATGAGGATACAATTTATCCAGATACGATTAAGCTCACATTATCATCTTATTATTTCTCTCCTTCGAGAGCCAAAATGATCATGGCAATTATAGCTAATAACATCCCGATTAATATGATATAATAAGGGAAGACCTGAAAAATGATCAGAGAAATGATTACTGTAATGACAGGTGCTGCGGCATTGGTCAAAGGGCTGACAATGATGGCCTTACCATATCTGAATGCGTAAACCAGGGTGAGCGCACCAATGGAATTTAATAATTGGATGACAAAAGCAGCATAGGGGCCCTTTAAGCCCCAGTTGACCGGTGTGGAGAAGTTGGTCATTTCTATGGCAACCGGAGAGAGTAATAGCCCACTTATCATCATGTAAAAGAAAATGCTCTCCGCTTTCATTGTTTTATTAGCAAAACGCATTAGATAAGCCTGTATTCCCCATGCAAGGAAGACCAGTAAAGAGTATATAACCCATAAGGTACCTGAGCCTGAGTCTCCCGAACTTTGATAAGATAAAAACGGAATAGCAATAATTGCCAGGATAATCCCTATCCAGCCTTTTGCAGAAGCCTTTTCTTTTAGTAAAATTACTGAGAGTAAAATGGTAATGACCGGAGAAAGGGAGATAATGGGGAAAATAAGATAGGCGGGTCCATGTGCAATAGCTCCCGTGAATAAAATAAGTTGCCCTCCTGCTCCTGTAAAACCGATCATTAATCCGTACACAATTGAACGGAAATCTCTGTCCAGTTTCCATTTTATTCTTTTTAAGGCAATTACCGCAGGGATAATCATGGTGAGTGACCAAACCACATAAATGAGCGTTTCAGGGAATCCTGCCTTCTGTGGAAAGTCAATAAAGGCACCCCATATACCCCAAAAGAGGGTGGTTATGATGGCATAAAAGAGCCACCCGCTTTTTTTAAGTGTGAGTTTCAACTGAGGCATCACATAGTAAGTTAGTTATTTAATGAGATATCCTGACTGCTATTTTTGGGATTTACCGCCAGCATCAAAAAGCCTTTAAATTGAACTTGTAAAAAAGGTTTATTTCCTTTTATTGAGCCATACGATTTATTGTGAAAATAGTCTGCTACGGAATAATCTTTTGAAGGATTTAATCCTTTTAATTTTATTTTACCATTGAAATCGGGATTATAAAAAGCATAATACATTATCCCGTCTTTCTCGATACAGTGTGCTTCAGGATAATCATACCCAATATCGTATAAATTACCTAAGTACTTTCCCTTGCTTAACATCATCTCATTATACAGACCGATCCACTTTTTAAAAAGAGAATCTTTTTGAGGTGTTAATAAAATTTCTTTTTCGGAGCCGCTTCCCGCCTCTGGCCAAACAAACTTAGTCCCCGGAACGCCCCCAATACCGATCTGAGAGGCGAAATCGTCACTGATCAGTTCCACATGGTCGCCGAAATATGCAGTGTGAGGCATTAAGGCATGATACACTAATCCTTTAGAACGTACTTGCCAGGCGCTGGTTGGATCGCTTGCCACAAATTGATTGGTATATGGCATTATATAAAAGTTCATCACATCGCCACAGGGACAAAATTCTACCACGGCATTTTTATCAATATCCCTGGAGGTGGTGAGGATAGTTTTAAAAAGATCCGGCAGGTTTTGGAAGGCTTGATCAGGGTGCGAGATATCATGATTTATTCCATAATCCGGTGAGCATAGATTCATGTTTTGTCCATCCAACTTTAATCCGTCAAATCCCCAATCCTTTATGAAAAGATGGACAGTGTTTTTAGCGGATGCAAGGATCGTGCTATCAGTCGGCGACGGATAGAATGAATCCCACCATGAAACGTTCTCGGGACTGCCATCCTTTTTGATAAGTAGGATATTCGGGTTGTCTTTTAAGAATCGGCTCTTGGGAGAAATCGCCATTGGGTTCCACCAAATGGCAGCCTTTAATCCCATAGCGTGAATGCTATCTACTAACGATTTCATTTCTGCATCGCCGTAAGGAAATCTCGCTTTGTTGGTATGCCAGTCTCCGATAGCTTGTTGATAGCCATCATCAATGCCTACCCATTTAATTCCCAGTGCTTTGACTTTGGGCAGTGTATTTAAAATTTCTTTGACGGTAAAGTTCCTTCCGTAGCCCCATGCACACCAAACAGGCTCAAATGCCCCCGGTTCCGGCTCAGCCGGTTTAATTCCTTTTGTTTTCATATACAATGCATAATTCCGAAGAGGGGTAAAACAATCTCCCTGATGAACACTCACAAAAGTTTCAAAAGTGCTGAGAGTATCTTCGGGCTTCAACAGGTATGCATTATCGAATTCATGCTCTATATAGATAGAAGCAATGGTATCTTCCCGATCATATTTTACCGGAATGGAAATTAAACGGAATACACTGTCTGTTTGACCGATAGCGATGCCTGCATCCCTTCTCCAGAGGTCCACTATAGGAACACCCCCACCGTAATCCGAAGCATTCATTCCCATAAAATTCTGATGGTTGGTTCCGGGATTTACTTTTTGTATCCAATCTCTTCTATCCGCATGAGAACTTCCCTGAAAACTCCAGAATTTGGTGGTGTCTTTGGAAGAGGGGATTATGTGATAACGATTATTAACCCATTTCAATACATGTAAATTTTTCTTCCCTTCATTTACATATTTTACCTGAAAATAAGCTGCATTTGGAAAGTCTTTATAAATAGAAATATAAACAATCTTTTTCAGGGGATAACTTTCATATTCTCCGGTTAATATCCATTGAGTGCCTGTTCCTGCATGATTGCTTAATGATTCTTTTTTCATATCAATCAGCTTAAAATCCTGTGCAGTAAAGTCCTTTGTAACAAGATATTCCGAAGGGACGAACCCGGGCATGAGGGGTTTGGAATCCTTAGAAGTGTTCTCAATTTTCGTTTGCATCTGATCATTGATGGTAATCCGTAGTCTCTGGTTGTTTATAATCACATTTTTATTACATGAAAAGGTACACATTCCTAATAGGATGTATACGGGTATGGATATAACTTTTAGCTTCATTTTACAACCTTTTTGAAAATGGAGTATTACCTTAATTGACCACTGTATTGATTACATTTAACTTTTTAGTTATTAAATCCTTTACTTCTTCAATGGCAGCCGGAAAAACTTTTCTTAAATCAATCTCTTCATTATGTGCAAGAATAGTTTGGAGTCTTTTCATAAAAGTATTCTTCGTTTCCGTTGCCAGATTAATTTTACTTATTCCAAAATGAACTGCTTTTTGCAGTTGATCGTCAGGAATACCGCTACTGCCGTGTAATACCAAACAACAATGAGTTACTTTCCTTATTTCCCGGAGCCTGTCCAGGCGGAGGTGAGGTATTTGTTTATAAAATCCATGAGCATTTCCGATGGCGACAGCAAGTGCATCTATCCCTGTTTCTTCGGTAAAAATTTTAGCTTCTTCGGCGGAAGTAGGTTCCAGTGCCTGGCGCTGACCTAATTTCGCTATATAACCTAACTCAGATTCCACATTGGCGTCGTATGGTTCAGCCGACTTCACCACTTCCTTTGTGATCCGTATATTATCATCTAATGAACGTTCACTTGCATCAATCATTACACTGTCAAAACCGGCATCAAGACATTCCTTAACTATGTTTATAGAACTACCGTGATCCAAATGTATCCAGCCTTCTATTCCCCATTCCTGAAGCATTGATTTAGCCATAGCCACCGCTGGATTTACTCCCAGATAATTCAGGGAACTTTCACTCAATTGTAATATTAGGTTACTTCGTGTTTCCTTTGCGGCTAAAAGTAAACCTTTCAATGTTTCAAAATTATAGAAATTGGTCGCCAAAAGAGCCGTGCCGTCTTTGGTGCATTTTTTTAATTTTTCTTTACAGGTCATTCCATATATATTTAAATTTATTCAAAGCGGTTTGTTTGATATTCCCTTTTGCAGAAAATGCGGAAGTTCCGCCGGAAGCGGTGGTGTTAATGGCCCCGCATACAGACCCCAATTCGAGACACCCTTTCAATGGCTTATTATTAATAAAATGATGGATAAAACCCGCATTAAAGCTATCACCCGCACCAATAGTGTCAACGACCTCGGGGTTTAAATAGGCCTTTTGTTTTATCATTTTTCCCCTTTCATATCCTACGGCTCCTTCCGTTCCTTCTTTTACAACAATGATATTGGAAAAACTATTCACTGCCTCTATACAGGATTCCGTATTGTCTTGTCCAGTGATTCGCATGATTTCTTCCTTATTGGGCATGAACACATCTACGAGCGGTAATAATTGTTCCCAATTACAATCCCACTTTTCTTCCGGATCCCATTGTGGATCAAGGGAAGTGGTAAGCCCCCATCCTTTGGCACGTTGAAATAATTTTGTAATACCCTTCTTTAAAGAGGGTTGCAAAAAGATGGAGCTTACATGCAGATGACGGGATGATTGTATCATTTCATCCGTTATATCCTTTTCTGAAAGTTCCTTCATTGCGCCGGGATAAGTAACCATAGCCCTTTCATTCCCGTAACTTAAAGCCACGGTAATGCCGGTATTTGACGATCTGCTATACATTAAAAATTTTGTGCTTACTCTTTTTTCAGCGAGGCTTTTAATGACTTTTTCCCCGAATGGATCCCTCCCTATTTTCCCCGCAAAACAAACTTTTGACTCTAAAACTGAAAGATTACTTGCAAAGATGGCTGAACTGCTCCCTAAGGTTAATATTGATTTTTCAGCGAGAATTTCTTTTCCTTTTTGTGGAAACGCTGATATCCCGTCAAGAATTAAATCTACGTTTAATTCCCCTGCTACCAATACGTCAAATTCTTTCTTTGCCATAGCATTGTAACTCAAAAATGTTAGGATATTATTCTTTATACTTCAACAGGATAAATACTGACCCCTTCCACCACCCTGGAAATAGCGCCGTTCAAAGAGGGCGTATCAGGCTTAAGTCCCAAAAGAATGCTTTTGTAAAAGCTGAGTACCTGAATAGGCACAATATAACATAAAGGTTGAAAATCTTCTCCGACTTGTTTACCATTATCAGAAATATTTATAAGTTCCTCTATATTGATTCTATCCACCTGGCTTTCACTGATACCTATATGAAGGAGCGCCTTGTTACCTCTATGTATCGAATGAATTAAATCCATTTCATACATGGAAGCGTATTTATTATTGCTGAGGAAATAAACCACTAACGTATTTTCATTTATAATAACCTTAGGGCCGTGGCGGAATCCCAGAAATGTATCACCCTTACAAATGATATGTCCATTGGTGAGTTCCTGTAACTTCAGGCAGGCTTCCAGGGCCGTTCCGTATAGCGGTCCTGATCCAAGGAACACACCTCTGGTAAAATTTATTTTAGCAATGGTTTTGAGACTATCAAGATTGTTTGATAATATATGTCTTGCGTGTTGAACACTTAATTCCAATTGTTCATAGGCATTCTTTTCTTTATCGAGGAAATTAAGCAACAAACCCGAAAGCAGCATGGAAGTAAAACTGCTTGTCATTGCCAATCCTTTATCATTGGCTTCTTCGGGCAATACGATTACCCATACGGGGTTTTTGGATTTATAGTTTGCCAGGGTCCCCTCCGCATGACAGGTGATAATGAGATGGAAACATTTCCTGTTATATTTATCCGCCAATTCTAGAGATGCGTGGCTTTCGGGGCTATCCCCGCTCCTTGCAAAAGAAATAATTAAAGGAGTGGACAAATTGCTGAAATAATACCCGGGGTGTGAGACAATATGAGTGGTTGGAATAGGGCGGGTAATCACATGGAAGTGTGAAAACAGGATTCCGCATATTGCCTGGCCAATAAATGAGCTGCTTCCGGCACCTGTCAGAATAATATTGTCAGCTTCTTTCAATGCGGATTCCAGGAATTTCTTAATTGACTTTGATTCTTTAAAGAACTTATCCGCTGTCTTTATCCAAACATCAGGTTGGTGACGGATCTCTTTGGCTGTTTGCAAACCGCCTGCCTCCTCCAGTTCCTCTTTTGAATAATTCAAATATTTCATTATTATAAATTTATTATGCAAATGTAGTGAAAGATATATAACTTTCAAAAGCTTTTTTATATAATTTATACCTTTCTATAATTATGAAATATCATAGTTTTAAAAATAATTCTGATATATTTGACCTTTTAATTGAAATTCTATGCGGAAGAAAAAAGAACGATTAACGGTTTCACGCCGCAGGGCGATTTTGGAACAGGTAAAGGACAAAGGGGAAGTATTAATAGCCGAATTGAGTAAACAATTTGGAGTAAGCGAGGTGACCATCCGGAATGATCTGGAATATCTGGAGAAGAAAAATTTAGTGATAAGAGCCAGGGGAGGAGCTATCCATACAGAGAACCATGTGGGAATAGACCACAGCATCATGGATAAAAACAAGATCCACATGGAGGAAAAGATGGCTATCGGCAAAATGTCTGTCCAATTAATAAATGAAGGCGAAACCATTATCCTTGATAGCGGGACCACTACGGCAGAAATCGCGAAAAATCTGGATAAGTTTAAGGGATTGAATGTGATTACCAACGCACTGAATATTGCTAATTTACTCGCCGGACATCCCAATATTCACGTGATTGTTCCGGGCGGGGTTCTGCGTCAGAATTCCTTAAGCCTGGTGGGCGCCATGGCAGAAAAGAGTCTGAGCAATTTTTTTGTTGACAAGGCTTTCATCAGTACGGATGGCATTGATACAAAGCTTGGCATTTTTACGCCTAATATTGAAGAGGCCTCTCTGAACGGGATTATGATTAATATAGCGAAAGAAGTTATTCTTGTTACAGACAGCAGCAAATTCAAACGAAAAAGCCTGGCTTTCATCTGCGGGTTGGATAAGATAAGAACAGTTATAACGGACAAGGGCATATCTGACGAAGATAAAAAGCACCTGACCGATGCCGGCATTCAGGTGCTGATCGCATAGGCTTTCCTGCACTACATCATGTTATAATAAACCGCTATCTATTTTATTAAATTAGATAAATCCTTTAGAAAGCTTTTTAATGGCCATGGGATTCAGATGGTATTGCAATAAAGCTTCGGATAAGGTATTTTCCACTTCATC
>SCQT01000222.1 GCA_004322015.1 Chitinophagaceae bacterium | reverse complement strand
TGCTCCCGTTATCAGGTGGAGTATTCCTTCATCAACGAATTAAATGAGCACGAGTTGATTGAGTTGAGTATGATCGAGAGATCTTCTTATATCCCTTCGGATCATTTATCCGACCTGGAACGCTTTATCCGCCTGCATTATGATCTGGATATCAATATGGAAGGACTGGAAGCAATAGATCATTTATTGAAACAAATGCATGCTATGCAGCGTCAGATCAGATCACTTGAGAATAAGCTGAGGTTGTACGAGGAGTAGAAAAATTTAAGTAAAGCAATAAGATACTGCGGGACTGCATTTATTTCGACTAACTTTTAAGCTGTTTCATTTGTCCGGTTTCTTTCACAGAAACAAAAAAATCTTTTGGCTTTCCCTGATATTTTAATAAATTTATGCCTCCTTATCGGAGTGTAATTTACTATTTAACTATTAACTGTTTCATCTAAAAAAAATCTTCAAAAATCATGTCTTATCCGTATCAAATAACAAGTAAGGAAGCATATCAGCAGGCTTACAAAAAGAGTGTGGAGGATCCTGAAGGCTTCTGGTCAGCTATTGCCGAAAATTTTCAGTGGAAGAAAAAATGGGATAAAGTATTGGAATGGCGTTTTAAAGGAGATGGGGCGCCCGTCGTTAAATGGTTCCGCGGTGGAAAATTAAATATTACGGAAAACTGTTTAGATCGTCATTTGAATACTTTAGGCAATAAGCCTGCTATTATTTGGGAGCCTAATGATCCTGAAGAACATTACCGGGTGCTTACTTATAAACAATTGCACCAGAAAGTCTGCACATTTGCCAATGTATTGAAAAATAACGGCGTAAAAAAGGGAGACCGGGTCTGTATTTATATGGGAATGGTTCCCGAATTGGCTATAGCGGTGCTGGCTTGTGCGCGGCTTGGCGCTATTCATTCAGTTATTTTCGGAGGATTCTCTGCACAATCCATCGCGGACAGGATCCAGGATGGGAATGCGGAATGCGTGATTACCTGCGATGGCGCATTCAGAGGGAATAAAACAGTTCCTCTGAAAGCAGTGGTGGACGATGCGCTTGTACAATGCCCCGGTGTAAAACGGGTCATCGTGCTTACCAGGACACGTACTCCCGTTTCCATGATCAAAGGACGGGACGTATGGTGGGAAGATGAAATAAAAAAAGTGGAGACGATGGGAAACCCCGACTGCCCTGCGGAAGAAATGGATGCAGAAGACCCGTTGTATATTCTTTACACCAGCGGCAGCACCGGAAAACCTAAAGGAGTAGTTCATACTATCGCCGGGTATATGATTTATTGTACCTATACTTTCGTCAATGTATTTAATTATCAGCCGGGAGAAGTGTATTTCTGCACAGCAGATTTAGGCTGGGTGACCGGCCATAGTTATGTGGTGTATGGTCCTCTGGCAGCCGGAGCCACCAGCATGATGTTTGAAGGCATCCCTACTTATCCGGATGCCGGACGTTTCTGGGATATTGTGGACAAACATAAAGTGAATATCCTTTATACGGCGCCCACCGCCATTCGTTCCCTGATGGCGCATGGATTGGATTTTGTAAAAGATAAAGATTTAAGTTCTCTGCGCGTATTGGGAAGTGTGGGAGAACCTATTAATGTGGAAGCCTGGCAATGGTATTATGATTATGTCGGGAAAAAACGTTGTCCGATCGTGGACACATGGTGGCAGACAGAGACCGGCGGTATTATGATAACCGCTATTGCTACAGTCACTGAACCAATCCCTGCTTATGCCACCTTGCCCCTGCCGGGGATTCAACCGGCTGTGATGGATGAACATGGGCATGAAATTACTGATATGGAAACGAGCGGCAACTTATGTATGAAATTTCCGTGGCCGGGCATGTTGCGGACTACATGGGGCGATCATGAAAGGTGCTTTAAAACCTATTTCTCTGCTTATCCCGGTTATTATTTTAGCGGAGACGGTTGTCTTCGTGATAAAAATGGCAATTACCGTATCACGGGGCGCGTGGACGACGTATTAAATGTAAGCGGGCACCGTATCGGAACGGCGGAAGTGGAGAATGCCATAAACATGCATGTGAATGTGGTGGAAAGCGCTGTAGTAGGATACCCGCACGATATAAAGGGACAGGGTATTTATGCTTTTGTGATCACGGAAGGTAATCATGACAACAATGATGATCTGACAAAGAAAGATATTTTGGAAACAGTTTCCAGGATCATAGGCCCTATCGCCAAACCGGATAAAATACAATTTGTGAAAGGATTACCTAAAACGCGTTCAGGAAAAATCATGCGGCGTATCCTTCGCAAAATTGCAGAAGGGGAGATGCATAATGTCGGCGATATTACCACTTTGCTTAACCCGGATATTGTGGAAGATATTAAAAAAGGAAAAGTATAAAGTGAGTCATATTATTATAAAAAATGCCGTGGAAAGTTTTTCACGGCATTTTTTTATGAACTAAGTGGTGACGTTTTATTTGAACTGTCCCTGGGATATGGTTACATCCTGGACATTCTGGGAAAGTAATACTTTGATTGTCCCTGGATAAGTGCTTAATGTGTTGTAGGATTGATCCGGCAGGGTAGTAGCAGACACTCCTGAAACTGAATCTACATTATTCAGGTCAAAAGCACGCATACCTGCGGTGGTATAAACTCTGGCCGGATGCGAAACCCCGCCCAGGTGCGCCACACTTGTATCAATACGGATCACAAGGTAACTTCCCGCCGGCCTTTGATATACCCTAAACTGGCCATTGATCTGGCTTGTATTGACAGGGTCTGTCTTAACCCCCAATAACCTGGACTATTTTTTCAAAGAGGTTTGCTACTGACTGCTCGTCTGAGGTACCATAGCCACCTGATTGAGTTTTTGAAGGCATCATCAACAAAGATGATTGA
>SCQT01000221.1 GCA_004322015.1 Chitinophagaceae bacterium | reverse complement strand
GCATCATAATCTCTTTTATTCACTTTATTGTTTTTGTAAAGCCTTATAAAAAGGATTTATTGACCAGACTAAAATAAAGAAAGTTTATTCCTTCAGCAAGCGCTCAATAGCATTTTTTACTTTTTCTTCCGAAGGCAGCATGGCGGCTTCTAATTTCATATTCATAGGAACAGCGGGTAAATCAAGCGCACCCAATGTTTGTACCGGTGCATCCAGGTATGGAAAACATTGTTGCATAATACGTGCTGCCAGGGACTGAATGAAAGAATGAGTGATTTGTTCTTCCGTAATTAACAGGCATTTACCATGCTTCTTTACCGTACTAAAAATTAAATCTTCATCCAAAGGGCAAAGCGTTCGTAAATCAATGATATCAATATTTTGAGGAAAATATTTAGCTGCATTTTTTGCCCAATACACTCCCATGCCATAAGTAATGATACATAATGAACGACCTGCTTTTACCTGTAGCTCGTCCGCTTTCAGAATGATATTTCCCTTACCAAAGGGTAAAATATAATCTTTACCGGGTTCTATGGTTTGTGTATCATGGGTGCCCTGCACTTTGCTCCAGTATAGTCCCTTATGTTCCAGCATGATGACCGGATTAGGGTCAATAAATGCCGCTTTCATCAATCCTTTCATATCGGCCGCATTAGATGGATAAGCCACTTTAATCCCTTTAATGGAAAGCAAAGTGGATTCTATACAACCCGAATGATAGGGCCCGCCACCTCCGTAAGCGCCCACCGGGACACGTAAAACCATTTGTACGGGAAATCGTCCGCCGGATAAATAACAAGATTTTGCCACCTCGCTGACGAGTTGATTTAAACCGGGATAAATATAATCGGCAAACTGCACTTCCACGATGGGTTTTACACCTACAGCAGAAAGTCCTGCCGTGGAACCCACTAAATAGGCTTCCTGTATAGCCGTATTGAAGACACGATGGTCGCCGAATTTATCTCCAAGCGTAGCCGCCTCCCGGAACACTCCTCCCAACCGCTTTCCGACATCCTGACCAAAAAATATGGCTTCAGGGTATTCCTCTAAAATTTCTTCTATCGCATGCAAAGCGGCATCCACCATCATTACTTTTTCACCTTTAACGGGTTTCCGTTTGCCCGTTTCAGCTATAATAGGAGTAGGAGCAAAAACAGGTTCATTTACTTCCAGGGGATCAGGTTCCGGTGCAGCGGATGCACTGGAAAAATCCTGCATTATTCCTACCGGGATTTCCCTCTCCATCTGCAGGATCTCTTCTTCATGAATGCCGGCTTCAGGTAATCTGTTCCTAAGTTTGGGTAAGGGGTCATGTGCAGCATGTTTTGCCAGGTCTTGGGCACTCCGGTACCATTCTTTTCTCACCCCTGAAGTGTGATGTCCCAATAAAGGCACGCGTGCATGGACAAGAATGGGTTTTCTCTCCTTCCGTACAAAACCAATAGCTTCATTCATAGTCCGGTAGGATGCTTCAAAATCGCTTCCATCCACCTGCAGGCGATGAATGCCGGTAAATCCTGAAATATATTCATAAGCATTCATGGTTCGTGATTCTCCGGCAGTAACGGAAATTCCCCAATCATTATCCTGCACTAAATATATAACAGGTAATTGATGCAATGCGGCAAACTGAAAAGCTTCACTCACTTCGCCTTCGGTGATACTGCCATCTCCCAGTGAGCAAAGCACTACCGGAAATTCTCCGTGTGTTCCTTTTCTTGCATGTCCCGAATGAATGAATTCAAGATATTGAATTCCCTGTGCCATACCGGTGGCAGGAATAGCCTGCATACCTGTGGCGCTGCTTTGGTGCGGGATCAGAGGCCTGTCTTTCCTTGCAGCATTGGGGTGGCAATAATAAGATCGTCCGTGTGTAAACGGATCATCTGCTTTCGCCAATAATTGCAACATTAATTCATAAGGAGAAAAACCCAAAGCGAGCATCAAACTGTCATCACGGTAATAAGGACTAACGAAGTCGCAGGGGAGGAGTTGCAATCCCGTTGCGATTTGTATCGCTTCATGACCTCTGGAAGTGGAATGGACATATTTACAAAGCTGCCTGTTGGCTTCATAAACATCGTCCATAGTTTTAGCAGTGAGCATCAGACGGTAAGCATGCAGCAACAATTCTTTGTTTGGCATCCCTGGTTTGTTAATCGCTACAAACTTACCTTAATTTTGAAAAATATTCAAAAATGGCATTTTTTTAAAGGCTAAATTAGCATTTATCAAAATCTGCTCCTTTCTGAATCAGGGAGTAAAGCGTAGGTAATGCATAGATTAAGTATGGATTAAGTATGGACTAAGTATATTAAAAGCGCACTTTATTCATACAGCTCTTTTATCGTACTTCAAAATCCAGCAGCTTTTCATCATTCATAAATCCTTCCAGATGGTCACCGATTTGTATCCGGCCCACGCCTGCGGGTGTTCCGGTGAAAACCAGATCACCGATATTGACGGTAAAATAGCGGGATACATGCACTAATATCTGGTCAAAGTCGAATAGCATATTGGCAGAATTACCATCCTGAACGGTCTCATTATTCTTTTTCAGAATGAAATGAATATTTCTCAGATCCATTTCGGGACTTACAGGGATCATTTTCCCTACCACCGCAGAATGATCAAATGATTTGGATTTTTCCCAGGGAAGCCCGGCAGCCTTTAAGGTGTCCTGAATATCCCTGGCGGTGAAATCAATGCCCAGACCAATCTGGTCGTAATAGCGTGAGGCATATTTATCCCGGATCTGTTTCCCGTTTTTACTGATCCGGAGCACCAATTCACATTCGTAATGAATGTCCACGGAAAAATCAGGATAATAGAAAGGATTGTTATTTAACAAAAGCGCATTTTTAGGCTTCATGAAAATAACAGGTTCTTTGGGAATTTCATTGTGGAGTTCTTGCGCATGTGCCGCATAATTACGACCGATACAAAAGATTTTCATATCAGGTTTACATTTTAGGGTTAAAAAATGTAGTAATTATAAATACAATTACAACCTGCTCAAAAGTCGGATAAAGCTATCAAAAAAGTTGTTTATAAGATGTTAAATTTTTGATGATTGAACAGGTTCATGGTGGTTGTGATCCCTGCCATTACAAAACTTTCTATCATCTCTACGCTTTTTTCTATTTTTTGCTCAATAACCGGCTTTTCGTTTTCCTGCCAGGCACCTAATACAAAATCTATCTGATGTCCTTTGGTATAATTATGCCCGATACCGAAGCGCAGTCTGGGATATTGATCAGTACCCAGCATTTCCCGGATGCTTGTCAAGCCATTATGTCCCGCATCTGCTCCTCCGGCTCTCAATCTGATGGTATCCAGGGGTAAAGCAAGATCATCTACGATAACCAACAAATGTTCCAAAGGGATTTTTTCCTTATCCAACCAATATTTTACCGCCTTGCCGCTCAGATTCATATAGGTGGCGGGTTTTATTAATAATATATTCCTTCCCCGCAATTTACAGGAAGCAATATCCGCTAATCTTGCAGGAGCAAAAGCAATCTCATGCTTTACCGCGAAAGCATCTAATACATCAAATCCAATATTATGACGGGAATGGGCATATTCATCTCCCGGGTTTCCAAGACCTGCAATCAGGTATTTCATTTCCGTGGTATTTTCTAATGGTAGGGATTGTTTGAAAAACTTTTTGAAATGCATCACCGTGCAAAAATAAAATAACCTTCCGTTTTTTGCGGAAGGTTATATATAAATGTACGGGCATTCCCTTTATTTTCCTTTCTTCTCTGCTCCTTTCTTCTCCGCACCTTTCTTTTCGGTGGCTGCAGGTGCGGCAGCAGGCGTTGACCCAGCTGCAGGTGCGGCACCAGTGGCAGGTGCAGCAGGAGCTGCCCCGGCTGCAGGTGCGGCAGGAGCCGCTTCTTCCTTGAGCAATACCCTCGTAGTAACCACAGATGCAATAGGGATACGCGGTGAATTCATAATTTCGAAATTATCCACTTTTACATCTTCCACCCTGATGTTTTTATTGAGTTCCAGATCTTCAATATTCACTTCAATTTTTTCTTTCAGGAACTTAGGTAATGTCTTTATTTTCAATGACTTCATCTTAATAACCAGTCTGCCGCCTTCTTTCACGCCGGCCGGCTGACCGATATAATCTACAGGCAGGGTCACTGTTACCTTTTTATCTTCGGAAAGCTCCAGCAGGTCAACATGCGCCAGATCATCTGTAACAGGGTCAAATTGCAGGTCTTTAAGCACGCAGCGATAAGTTTTATCGCCCGCTTTTATCTCTGCTAATTGAAATTCAGGGGTGTAAACCAGGTTATGGAAAGCGGCTTCCGGAGCATAAAAATTTATATTCTGCGGACCTCCGTAAATAACACCGGGTACATTACCCTCAGAACGAAGTTGGCGGGTCGCTTTCTTTCCGGTTTCGCTCCTGAGTTGGCCTTCGATGGTTATTGTTTTCATTGTTTTTATGTATTTATTTTTAATTGATTACATGGTTATTGCTGCATGGCTGCCTTTCGCTGGCTGTGAACAAAGAGGCTGGTGATAGACCTGTTTTCGTATGCATTCCGGATGGCCACTGCAAACAGATCAGCTACAGATACCACCTTTATTTTCAAACATGCATGCTTCAGCGCGATAGTGTCACAGACTAATAAGCTTTCCAGTACCGAATTTTCAATATTTTCATAAGCTTTTCCACTCAACACGGGATGCGTACAAAAAGCCCGTACACTCAAAGCGCCTCTTTCTTTCAAAATAGCGGCAGACTTAGTCAGCGTACCGGCAGTATCTACGATATCGTCAATCAGCACTACATTTCTGTCCGTTACATCTCCGATGACCGTCATGGAAGCTATTTCATTAGCCCGTTTACGCTGTTTATCACAGATCACCATTTCTGCATTAAAATAAGAGGCTACTTCCCTTACCCTGTTGGTACTCCCCACGTCAGGGGACGCAAAGGTAAGGTTTTCCAGATTAAGTTGTTGAATATAGGGGATGAAGATAGCAGAACTATCCAAATGATCTACCGGAATATCAAAGAATCCCTGGATTTGCGGGGCATGTAAATCCATGGTTATCACTCTGTTGGCTCCTGCTGCCGTAAGCATATTGGCAATTAACTTAGAGCCTATGGCCACCCTCGGCCTGTCCTTTCTGTCCTGACGGGCAAAGCCAAAATACGGGATCACGGCAGTGATGTATCCGGCAGAAGCTCGGCGGGCAGCGTCTATCATCAGCAATAATTCCAATAAATTATCGGCGGGAGCATAAGTGCTTTGTACGAGAAAAACATAATCCCCACGGATGCTCTCTAAAAACACCGGTTGAAATTCGCCGTCGCTGAATCTCTGAATATTAATTTTTCCCAATCCGTTTCCATAGCGGGTAGCAATTTTTTCTGCAAGCTCATGGGTACAATTCCCAGAGAAGATTTTGACTGATGGCTGCATATACTGATGTTATGATCTATGAAGTGAACGAGTAGCGGCAAAGGTAAACATTCAATCAAAAATTCAAAGATATAAATAGGGAAAATTAATTACTTTTGCGGCTTGCTTAAAAAAGGTTCCATGGCCGAGTGGCTAGGCAGAGGTCTGCAAAACCTTACACAGCGGTTCGAATCCGCTTGGAACCTCTACTTTGGTTTTGATATACCTTTTAAATTCCAATATACAAAATCCAAACAACAAATAAGTTTCAAGTTCCAGTTCTAAAATTTCGGGTAGAAATTCATCTACAGATTTGTCCATTCAATTGCTCCTCAATACTGCTCCTTCTCATTTGGGAAATCACCCGACTTCACATCCTTAATATATTGTTCGGCAGCCGCTTTCATTTCATCATACAAATTCAGATACCTGCGAAGAAACCGCGGTTTGAATTCCTTATTAATGCCAAACATATCGTGCATCACCAAGACCTGGCCATCTGTGTAATGGCCCGCTCCGATACCTATGGTGGGAATATGCAAACTTTCAGTGACCTGTTTTGCCAAAGAAGCCGGTATTTTTTCCAGCACTAAAGCAAAGCAGCCGGCCTGTTCCACTAAAGCGGCGTCTGTCAAAAGTTGCTCAGCTTCGTCATTCCCGGTCGCCCGCACCGCGTAGGTCCCAAACTTATAAATGGATTGTGGTGTTAGCCCAAGATGCCCCATCACCGGAATACCCGCAGAGACTATACGTTTAATGGTATCTGCCTCAGTTATCCCCCCTTCTAATTTAACGCCATGCGCGCCGGATTCTTTCATAATGCGAATGGCTGAGTTCAAAGCTTCTTTGGAATTTCCCTGGTAGGAACCGAACGGAAGGTCCACAATCACTAAAGATCTTTTCGCCGCGCGCACTACGGACGAGGCTAAAAATATCATTTGATCCAGGGTGATGGGAAGCGTTGTTTCATGACCCGCCATCACATTGGAAGCAGAATCGCCCACCAGGATCACATCCATACCTGCATCATCAATGATACGCGCCATGGAATAATCGTACGCCGTCAGCATGCTGATCTTTTCACCCTCGCGTTTCATCTTTTGAAGCGTATGTGTGGTGATGCGTTTTATCTCTTTATTAACGGACATGTGGATTGAATTGAAAATGAGAATAAGAAATTGAAACAGCTAAAGTAATTAAATTCTGTTTGTAAAATGATGTTTTTTTATCGGAAAAAGGGTAAATTGCACAAAAAAGGGACAAAAAAAATGAAGCCGATCCTTAGTAAAATAACTGCCCCTACAGAAAACCTGATCTCGGTGATAGAAAGGTGTGAACCTTATTTCACTAATGTATTTCATTTTCATGAAGAATGTGAATTGGTTTATGTAACGGAAAGTCATGGTAAACGGATCATCGGCAATAATATTGAGCAGTTTGATAAGGGAGATATCGTTTTTCTTGGGTCCAACCTGCCTCATGTATGGTATAATGATAAGGAATATTTCAAAGCGGATTCCGAATTAAGGGCTCGTTCTATTGTGGTCTATTTTCCCCGGGATATTTTTGGTGATAAATTTTCCAAATTGGAAGAGACGAGGCAGCTTGCAGAATTTTTTGAACGTGCCAAACGGGGTGTCAAAGTGCTGGGGCAGACGCAAAAGCTTGTGGCTAAAGAGATGAAGGCATTATTACAGAAACAGGGCCTGGAAAGGATCATCGGGCTGTTGCAGATCCTTCAAATCTTTTCACAGACAGAAGAATTCAGATATTTGGCGGATGCAGGATATTCACATGCCTTTAATCACAAGGATAATCACAAAATTGATATCGTCTTCAGGTTTGTATTAAATAATTATCACCGGAATCTGACACTTGAAGAAGCCGCCTCACTGACCCAGCTTACACCACAATCTTTCTGCCGTTTTTTTAAAAACAGAACACGCAAATCTTTTATTCAGTTTGTGAACGAATTCCGCATAGGACAGGCATGCAGAAAACTGAATGATGAGGAGTGGACCATTGCAGAAATTGCTTACGCCTGCGGATTTTCAAACCTGTCCAATTTTAACCGTTTCTTCAAAGAAATGATGGGGAAGACCCCGAGAGTGTACAGGCAGGAATTGCTGAGACTCAATAAAGCATAGTTTTAGCCTTTACGTGAATATCTATCATACGAGGTGTACCAAATCTTAATATTTGGTTCGCACATTGGTGATTAAATAGTTAGTTTGGAGGTTATTCATTTCCATAAAAATATTTCCTGAAAAACAAGAGTTCATAAGGAATGGCATTGCGCCAGTAAGACCAGGTATGACCGCCAGGGCGCTCAGTGTAATCATGATCAATGTGCATGCTCAGCAGTTTTTCATGCAACTCCCTGTTTTGTTTGATGAAAATATCATGGACCCCATCGTCTAAAGCAATGTCCAGTTCATTGTTTTTCAAAGAATCTGCCAGATTCATCACGGTGTATTTTTCCCAATTTTCACGGTGAGTTTTCATATCTCCCAATCGCTTTTTGATATCCCAGTTGTCGGGAAAATCGCGAATATCCACCCCACCGCTGATGCTTGCCACGGCGCCAAATTCCTCCGGATGACGGATCGCCAGGAATAAAGCACCCTGACCACCCATACTTAATCCGCAGATCCCGCGATGCTCCCTGTCCGGTATCGTATAATAACGGGCATCAATATCGGGAACCAATTCCCTTGTCATAAAAGTTTCATAGCGCATGGCGGTATCTATCGGACTGTTCCAGTACCAACTGCTGTATCCGCCATCGGGGCAAACAATGATCAGATGAAACTCATCCACGTATTGTTTCAGTTCAGGAACCCGTGTGATCCAGTCTAAATAATTCCCGCTGTAGCCATGAAGCAGGTAAACTACCGGATAAGCAGCATCCAATTTCCCATACATATCGGGAACGATCACCACGCAGGGGATGTCTTTATGCATAGCCGTGCTGTAAATCTGAATAGTATCCACGCGTCCGCAGATAGCCTGCCGACTCATTCCTATAATGAGGAGAAATGGTATTAATAATTTTTTCATAATCATGGTGAAATAACCGGCAAAATTCAAATTGATTTTATCAAATCTTTATTCTTGTACCTCATCCTCCTTTTCCTTCGGCGCTACTAATATCTTATCAATCCTGTGTCCGTCCATATCCACGATTTCGAAAATAAATCCGCGCCATTCTACTTGTTCTCCTACCTGAGGAATATGTTCAAGATGATGCAGGATAAATCCCGCCAGTGTGTCAAATTCCTGTTGTTCTTCATCGGTGATCCAGTCTTCTTTTTCAAAGTAAGTCAGGAAATCATAAAAGGGTATCTGAGCGTCCACTAAATAGGTCCCGTCCTTTCTCGGAGTGATTTCATAATCTTCTTCGTCGGCTTCAGGCATATCGCCCACAATGGCTTCCAAAATATCTTTCATCGTGATCATTCCCTGGAAGCTGCCATACTCGTCCACAATAAAGCCAAAATTTGTTTTATTAATTTTGAATTTTTCCATCACCTGGTAGGCGCTGTTATTTTCAGGAATAAACAGAGGTTTTTTCATCAGGCTTTTGATGGAAGAACCTTCTTTGGCTAAATACAGATCCCTGGTATAGATGACCCCTAATATTTCATCCACTTGTCCGGCACAAACAGGATAGACCGAGTGGATATTTTCTCTGATTTTACTCCTGTAATCCTGCGGCGTATCATTGATATCTATCCAGATCACATCGGTACGATGCGTCATCAGGGAGGTAATATTCCTGTCATTCAGGTGGAAAACCCTTTCGATGATCTCCTGTTCATCCTCATCAATAGTACCCGATATGGCGCCTTCATTGATTACTGCCTTTATTTCGTCCTCCGTCACCGGATTAGTAACAGGTTTTATGTTCAATGTCCTGACGATAACCCTGGTCGAGATCGTCAATAGCCATATAAAAGGAAATGCTAATTGTGATAGGAAAGTCATCGGTCCCGCCACCAATTTGGATATTTTTTCAGGACGAGCCAGCCCTATTCTTTTAGGTACAAGTTCACCCAACACCAGAGAAAAATAAGTGATGACGATCACGACCGCAATCAATGCCAGGGTATTGGCATAGGGACGCAAATATACCGAACGCTCGATAAAATGCGATATGCTCAGCTTGATCTTGTCACCCGAAAATATACCCATTAAAATGCCTATCAGTGTGATCCCGATTTGCACAGTAGAGAAAAAGCGATCGGGGTTACGTGCCAGATATAAAGCTTCTTTCGCCTGCTGGTCGCCCTGGTTGGATTGGTTTTCCAACCGGATCTTCCGGGCAGTAATAAGGGCGATTTCGGACATGGAAAAGAGGCCATTCAAAAGGATCAGGATCAGTATAACAATAATTTCCATTAATTCTAAAAGGTTGATTTGCGAAGCGTAAGATACTAAAATTATTACTAAGGGATCAGCAAAGTGAGGCTTGATAACCCTAATCCTATTATCATACTGATGACCTTGCCACGATCGAGCTCATGATGCCTGGTACCGCTTTCGAAAAATATAGTAGTGGAAATATGCAGGAAAGCGCCTGTCACAATGGCAATCACATAAAGCAGGAAGTTATTCATAAATTGAAAATTCTTATTCAGTAAAAAGGCGATAAGTGCGGCGAAGGGAGTCACCAAACTATACATAACAAGCAACCCCGTATTTCTTTTTTTATCCGCCCTGATAGCCAGCAGCATGGTCATTAAGGTAAGCCCTTCGGGTATTTTATGCAACAATATTCCCAACGACAAAGACGGCAGTATAGTCGGATCCCTGTAAGTAAATCCCAGCGGGAGTCCTTCCATAAAACCATGTACTGAAAGTCCGATGATAAGGCTAAGCGCTGCAGCCGCTGTAATCTGGCCTGTCTGATCTTGTGTGCCGGATACAGGTGACTGGCTGTGACCATGTTCCATACCATGTGACCAGCGTTGCAGAAAGACCTGCAGAAAAAATCCCAGTATGATATATAATCCGGCTTCTTTTCCTAACTCATGAAAAGATTCGGGGGCCAGGTGAAGAAGGGTAATCCCTAAAAGAAAAGCGCCCGTAAAAGCAAGCAAATATACCATGATATTTTTATTCAGATGGCGATACCTGAGAGGAATGGCCCCGCCTGCCAGAGTGAATATTAAAATGAGCGCCAGATATATCCACCTCATGATGCCGGCTTTTTATTATTGAATAAGAGATACCAGGTGCTTTGATAAAAAGCGTTGAGTAAATTATCCAGGTATTGTGCCGTATCAGGATACTCGGTAATTACATTTTTCATCGGGTCTTTGGTTAAATCATACAGGCTCGTTTGTTTATTATCTTCTTCCATTTCAAATAAAAAACGCTTTCCCATTAAACCGTAACATAACTTCCCGTTTTTCCAAAACCATATAAACGGATAATGTGCCTTGCGCGTAGTATCAAAAATATTTGTCCCCAACGTATAGTTAGTAAAAGGGATTCCCGCATAATGAGCGAAAGTGGGGTAGAGGTCTAATAAACTGACCGGTGTGGAAATCCGCTGTGGTTTGAAAAAATACGGTGCGTAAATGAATGCAGTTACATGATCAATGCCTGTACCCATTTCATATTCAGGTAAAGGCATAAAATGGTATGGATCCATAATACAATTGTGATCACCGAAACAAACAAAGATGGTATTTTTCAGATATCCTGAATCTTTGGCAAGCTTCATTAACCAGCCGACATTATAATCTTCATATCGCAGCGCATTGAGTTGCCCCAAAGAAGCAAAGCCGGAAGCTTTGAATTTCTCCTGATTGATATCTTTTTTAGTCAGCTCTTTAAAGTCGCCGGCGCCGGGTGAAGTGGTATAAGGTTCATGGTTATCCGCCAATTGTAAAAAGGCAACAAAAGGTTGTTTACGCCGATAAGCATCCATAAAGATCTTAGTGGCATCATGAACCAGATCATAATCGGATATGCCCCAAACGTTTAGTCTCTTATCAGTAAAATCGCTTTCTTCGAATAGCTTTATACCCTTCACGTTACTGGTGAAAACGGCACGAATATTTGCCCAATTCATATCCCCGCCCAGCAAATAATATTTTTCATATCCTTTAAATTCATTCATAATGACGCGCTGATCTATCATTCTGGGATGACGCGAAGCAGTCTCTTCTTCAGTGAGATCGGGGATACCGGTGGTTAGTTCAAAGACTGTTCTTGCCGTACTACGGGCAACGACATAAAAATTTTCAAACAAAACGCCGCTGTCAGCAAGTCGCTGCATATAAGGAGTAGGCTGCATAGGATTGCCGAACATGCTGCTCACTGCCGCACCGGTGGATTCCATCATCACAAAAACAATATTCGGCTTCGGCCGCGAGGAATCTGCAGGAAAAGTCCGTTCAAAATTTAAGGTAACAGGAT
>SCQT01000220.1 GCA_004322015.1 Chitinophagaceae bacterium | reverse complement strand
TATAGATCGGCTATTGCCTTGAGCCGCCTACCTGACACACTGGCATTGAATATTGTAGGTTGAACATTGAATATTATTTGTCATTTGAAATTTAACGTGGTTATGTTCAGTTATTGGGAAGAACAATCATTTTTTCATTATGATGTGGTCATAATAGGGGGTGGCATTGCCGGCCTTTCAACGGCTATCAGTCTGAAGGAAAAAGAACCTGACCTTCATATTGCCATCTTTGAACGCGGGATAATACCTGCTGGCGCCAGCCTGCGGAATGCTGGTTTTGCCTGTATAGGTAGTTTTACCGAAATTTTAGATGATCTGGAACACATGCAGGAAGACAAAGTCTTACAATTACTTCAGTTGCGCCGGGAGGGATTGACTATTTTACGGAAACGTTTGGGAGACCGTAATATTGATTATCATGAGAATGGGAGCTATGAGCTTATCATGGATAATGAGATCCCTCTTCTGGATCACCTGGATAAAGTAAATCGCTTGTTATATCCCCTCTTGCAGGGTACTGCTTTTTCATTGTGCAATGAAAGAATCAGGGAATTCGGCTTCGATGAAAATAAAGTGAAGTCCATGGTTTTAAATCACTTTGAGGGTGAATTACATAGCGGAATGATGATATCTGCCTTAATAGAAAAAGTCATCCGGTTGGGAATAGAAATAAAAACAGGATGTGGAGTGGAAAGCATTCATGAGCAAAAGAATGGGGTAACTATTAATATAAAAGATCCGGAAAATAAAAGTTCAGTCAGTTTTTCGGCATACAGAGCGGCTGTTTGCACCAATGCATTTACTGAAAAGTTATTACCCGGTATTGATCTTCAACCGGGAAGGGGGCAGGTATTGATCACGGATATTATCCCCGATCTGTCTTTTAAAGGAATATTTCATTTTGACAAAGGATATTATTATTTCCGTGAGATTAACGGACGTATTCTTTTCGGCGGCGGCAGAAATGCTGATTTTGCAGGAGAAACGACTACGGATGCTGCGCTTAACGAGTCTATTCAACAAATGCTGGAAGGTAAATTGAATTCTCTAATTTTGCCAGGGAGAAAAGTAACTATTGCTCAGAGATGGGCTGGGATCATGGCTTTTGGGATAGATAAATTCCCGTTGATAAAAAAATATTCGGACAATATTTTTATGGCAGTCAGAATGGGCGGAATGGGCATAGCGATTGGAAGCAGGGCGGGGGAAATGTTAGCAGATTTGATATTGGAGAGTGGCAGTCGGCAGTCCCGAAACTTCGGGAGCAGTAGGCGGCAAGCAGTGTCTTATCCTGAGACCCCAAACTCCAAACCCGAAACCAGAAATCCCGGACCCAATCACACACAATAGAAAATAACTATATAAAAAATGGATTATAACAACCACAGTTTCGGGCGTCTCCTTCAGATCATGGATGAGCTAAGGGAAAAGTGTCCATGGGACAGAAAGCAAACTATTCATACACTACGTCCGCAAACCATTGAAGAATTATACGAATTAACAGACGCCGTTACGGATGAAAACTGGCAGGGCATTTGCGAAGAACTGGGAGATTTGTTATTGCATATTGTTTTTTACGCCAAGATTGGCGCTGAAAAAGATCAGTTCACTATAGCGGACGTGATTGACGGGATATGTGAAAAATTAATAGGGAGGCATCCTCATATTTATGGGGATGTGAAAGCCGGTACGGCGGAAGAAGTAAAGCAAAACTGGGAAAAGCTCAAGTTAAAAGAAGGAAAATCATCTGTGTTGAGCGGAGTTCCCGGCGCATTGCCTGCATTGGTTAAGGCCATCAGGCTACAGGAAAAAGCAAAGCAGGTCGGGTTTGAATGGGAAAATCCTGAGCAGGTCTGGGATAAAGTACAGGAAGAGACAGATGAATTGCAGGAAGCGATAGCTATGCATGATCACGATAAAATGGAAGATGAGTTAGGTGATTTGTTATTTTCTATTGTTAATTATTCACGCTTTTTACACATTGATGCAGAAAATGCGCTGGAGAGAACGAATAAGAAATTCATTTATCGTTTCAAACAGATGGAGGAAGAGGCTAAAAAGTCCGGGGCGTCACTTGCTGACATGACCTTATCTGAAATGGATGCGCTTTGGAATAAAATAAAAACACGCTGATTTGATAAAGCGAAATGAAATACGGGGTTTCCTGTTTAGACATGGCTATCTGCTTATTGCAGCCGGATGGCTGGTGACTCTTGCATTTCTTGCCAATAACTATTGGTTGTATAATACTTCTCCCAAAGGGGTGCAACATTCCATTCAAAGGAATCTGGGGCGCAGAGAGGAAGGATTTTATAAAATAACGGATGATTCAGTTTTAATGCAAAAATTCCTGAACCGAAATTTCGGCCTGAATGATTTAAAGAAACTTTCAGGAATAAACCAGGACTTTTATCTTTTTTTTTATGAAGGTGATTGGGAAACCTTTTGGACGACTGATCAGATAGCCTTTGGCAACGGAATTGCCACCCTGCCTGACGGAGTATATTTTAAAAAGCTGCAGAACGGATACTATGAAATTATCCGTAAGGATTTGGGTATGACTTCGCTGGGCCCCGCTTATGTGTTGGGGTTTATTCCGGTAAAAGAAGAATATTATTTTACAAATCGTTATCTCCCGAATCGGTATTATCAGTTACCAAGGATCGGAGACCAGTATGTCATCAACATGAAGGGAGGAGGGCTGCCCGTTTTCAGCAGCAGTGGGCAGCAGTTGTTTACGATCCAATTCCAAAACGGCAACTTGAATAAAGTACCGTCTTTGCCGGGCGGTATTCTGTTGGCATTGGCTGTGATCTCCTTTTTGATTTTTGTGAATTTACTGGCAGTCTTTATAGGAACTAAAACGAACAAATGGTGGGGTTTTCTCTTTTTATGTGTTTTTATTGTGACAGCAAGATATATCACTTATGTGGTGCCATTTTCTTATAATAATTACCATTTATTTGATGCGACCATTTATGCTTCCAATGAGATATTGCGCTCCCTGGGAGACCTGTTGATAGATGTGTTATTAGTGACCTGGATCATCCTGTATGCCAGCTCACAGTTGTATGAGAAGTTGCACTTACCCAAGATGTCTCAGTCGAAGAAGTATGTAGGCATGTTCCTGCTAAGCCTGATTATTTATTATGCCTCTTATCTGGGCGCTTCTATTATACGGGGTTTGGTTATCAATTCGAAAATATCCTTTGATGTCACAGACTTTTTTAGTCTTACTGTATATAGTGTCATCGGATTTTGTATATTGGGATTATTAGTATTCAGTTTTTTCTTTTTTTCCCTGATCATCAATGATCTGCTGGATCAGCTAAGCGGGTATCAGAACAATCTGAAGTATATTGTTTTTGGAACTACAGGTATTATTTGGTTGTTGTTGCAATTGTTGCATACAACCGACGGCTACGTAGTAGCGTTAATGATCTGGTCTATCTTTTACCTGTATATGCTGGATGTGAGCAGGCAGCAATTGGGAAAGGAGCTCAAGTTACCTCAATTCATTTTGTGGCTGTTCATTATGACCTTGTCTGTAACGGCTTTATTGGTGCATTATAATACCAGACATGAGTTTGCCAATAGGGAACAATTGGCCATGAAACTTTCCAAACAAAAAGATCCTACTTTAGAATTTAACCTGGGTATGATTGATACTTCTTTAGTGAAGGATCCTTCATTGATCAATTACTTCAGGCTTAATGGAAATAAATTAAAGGAAAAGGATGGGTTGATTCGGCATTTGCTGAATAATTATTTTTCCAATATCCAGAATAAGTATGACTTTCATTTTTATATGTTTAATAACACCGGCAATTCTATTGGTTCGAGAGACAGTGCCGGTACAAAAAGTGCATTAGACCAGGTACTTCAGCATAGTTCAGAGCCGGCGTCTGTCAATAATGTGTACTATCATGAAGTCAGCTTCAGTAACTTCAGCTATATTGCCAGGCTCCAGGTTGATGATCCCGTGTCTGACTCGACACTCGGTTATTTGTACTATGAGTTGAAGCCTAAAACCATTAAGCGGGAAACTTTATATCCGAAATTATTGATGAAAAGCGAGGATAACAGGACGGATAACCTGTTGAGCAAATATTCTTATGCCGTATATGATCATTTGAATCTGGTATATAACCGGAATGATTATCCCTTTGCGTTACATCTTAGCATGAAGGACATCCCTTTCAATGAATTCAGAACTCAAAATGAGAACGGCTATTCTTTTCTTTGGTATAAACCTGCAAAAGATAAACTGGTGGTCGTAGTAAAACAAAACAGGATGGTCATTGAAACCATCACTTTGTTTGCGTATATGTTCTGTATTTTTCTATTGCTCATATTAATATACCGCGTTATTGGGTTTTCCATCCGCACGAGGCTGCGCTCACAAGCTTTAAGAAATATTTTTAATCTTACTATCCAGACCCGGGTACATATCATCATTGTCTTTATTGTGGTTTTTGTATTTATTGTGCTGGGTGTGAGTACGATCTCATTTTTTATCAGAAGATATGACATTGAACACAGGGAGTCATTAAGTTCGGGCATGAGCATATTGCTGAATGGTGTGGAAAAGGCCATTCAAGGCGAGAATGGAACGGGCGCCTTGATCACCAGTGCTTCTATTGATTCCCTCCCTCCCGTGCAATTGACTGATTTGAAAAATGACATACAGGGAATTGCAGATACCCATGGGGTAGATATCAACATTTATGATGTAGATGGAAATCTGAAGGTATCCACTCAGAATCTTATTTATGAGAACGGGATCCTTTCTTCAAAGATGGATCCTGAAGCCTACTATAAATTGGATTTCATGCATCAGGTACAGGTTATTCAAAATGAACAGGTAGGTAATCTTAAATTCCTGTCGAGTTATGCATCCATCCGGAATGTGCAGGGTAAAACTATTGCTTTCCTCAACCAGCCGTATTTTGCATCCCAGGTAGATTTGCAGCAGGAAATATCTAATTTCCTGGTTACGCTCATTAACCTGAATGCATTTATATTTTTACTTTCAGGCTTATTGGCCTTATTATTTACCAATTCCATTACCAAATCTTTTAAGCTGATTGGGGAGAAATTACAGCATATTAATTTTACGGGAAAGAATGAAGAAATTGCGTGGAAAGGAAATGATGAGATCGGGCAATTGGTAAAGGAATATAATAAAATGGTGCATAAGCTGGAAGAAAGTGCGGCTGCTTTGGCAAAAAGTGAACGTGAAGGGGCCTGGAGAGAAATGGCAAGACAGGTGGCACACGAGATCAAAAATCCGCTTACCCCGATGAAACTAAGCCTGCAGCACTTGGAAAGAGCCATTGATCAGGATTCTCCCAAGGCCTATAAACTTACTAAAAGCGTAGCCGCCACCTTAATTGAACAGATCGAACATCTTTCCCAGATCGCTTCCGACTTTTCCGCCTTTGCCAATATTGCGTATGCTAATAATGAAAATGTACTTTTAAACGAGGTATTACATTCTGTAACTTCGCTACACAACGGATATGAGCAAATAAAGGTAAGCTATCTGAAACCGGCAGAGAATTATTATGTTTTTGCCGATAAGACACAACTCAACCGCTTATTTACGAACCTGGTTCAAAATGCCATGCAGTCCATTCCGGAAGATAAAAAGGGGCTGGTTTCTGTGGACGTTGCACGTTATGACGGCCAGGTGATCGTTTCTGTAAAAGACAACGGAGATGGGATACCGGATGAGATCAGGTCGAAGATATTTACGCCCAACTTTACAACTAAATCTTCAGGAACAGGATTAGGACTTGCCATGAGCAAAAATATTGTCGAACATGCCCATGGTGAGATATGGTTTGAGACCGCCGAAGGCGTTGGAACTACTTTTTACGTTAGGTTCCCTTTGATGCTGTAAGGGTAAAATGTTTATCCACACCGGAGGTATTACAGACCCTCTATGAGTTGAAGTTCTCTTTGATCTTATCTAATAACCGGCTTTCCAGCATGAGTTCCGCCAGAGAGATCATATTCTTAAAAGCAGGCGCCTTAGAAATACCATGGCCGATAATGACAGGCTCTGCTATACCTAAAACAGGTGTGCCGCCATATGATTCGAAGTTGAAGTTCTTCAATAGAAAATCATCCTGGATATTTCGTGTAACTGCAATATCGTAAAATGATTCTGCCAGCTTAAGCACCACGTTACCTGTAAAACCTTCACATACGATCACATCTGCTTTTTCACCGAAAATATCCCTTCCTTCTATATTGCCGATAAAGTTGATCTTAGGGCTGTCGCGTAAAATAGGATAAGCAGCTTGTACCAGCAAATTACCTTTTCCTTCTTCTTCGCCGATATTTAGAAGCGCCACACGGGGATTGGAAATATGCAGAATATTTTTTGCATATAAAGAACCAAGGATCGCAAATTGTAATAAGTTTTCCGGCTTGCAGTCGGAATTGATCCCTACATCTAATAGGATGCCAGTAGTTCCGTTTTGCCTGGGTACGGTGGTGGAAATAGTGGGACGTTGGATACCTTCAATGGTTTTTATGGAGTACAAGGCTCCTACCATCATGGCGCCGGTATTTCCGGCACTGATGAATGCCTGAATATTTTCCTGGGCTAAAAGCCTAAAGCCCAGATTAATGGAAGAATTCGGTTTATTCTTCAAGGCTTTGGTAGGATGTTCATGCATATCAATTGTTTCAGGTGCATGAACGATTGAAAGACGCGTCGAATCTTTTAAGGCTCCATCTAAAAGAGGGCGGATACGGGCTTCATCACCGATGAGCACTAATTCCGTGTTTGAAGAGGCTGTTTCCAAGAACTGCTGAATACCTTTAACGGCTTCAGCGGGGGCAAAATCGCCACCCATCATATCAATTCCAATTTTCATCCAATAAATGACTTTGTATCTTTGAGGTAAAGATATGCAAAATTATTTGGCAGATGCTTTTTCCATGACTATCTTTCCTTTATAATACAATTTGTCTTCAGACCAGTGTGCACGATGACGGACATGTGTTTCACCGCTGGCGCTGTCCACGCTTAATGTGTTAGCAGTAGCTTTGTAATGCGTCCTTCTCTTTGCTGAACGCTGTTGGGAATGTCTTCTTTTCGGATTAGGCATAATATCGGTTTTTAATTATTTTTAAATTTTTCCAGGTCTTTCCAAATTGGATTATTTGTCGTTTTTCCTTTTTCCTGCATTCCTTTCAGCATATCCAGGGCCTTTTGATTACACCCGCTCACACCCCGATCTTTATCCGGATGCACCCGTTGCATAGGGATGCTTAATGAGGCAAATTCATAGATCCAATCCGCCACATTTAATAATGACTCATTGGACGATATATATATCACATCCGGATCTTCTTCCTGCGTGGTCCCCGGATCCTCCACCAGCTTCACAACCAATTTAAATTCATCCCACACAGGCATTGTAAACGGATCGCCGCAACGATCGCAATTCACCGTAACCTGCCCGGTAATTTCAAATTTCAACAAAAAAAAACGATTCTGTTTTTCAAACAGTAACCTGATGTGCAAACGGCTGTTGCTGAAATCAGGTGTTCCATATTCAGCGAAAAAGCTGTCATCTATGTCATAATCAAATTCATGCTTACCACTTTTCAGCCCTACAAAGGCTATATCATATTGCTTATGTGGTTTCATGATTTACTTCCCTCTGGAAATTGACGCGCAAAGGTAGTAAAATTTCTGAGAATATTACAGGCTCATCATATCTTTAAACTTCACCGCCTGTCGCCGGGATACCTCTATTTTTTCACCCCCTTTCATTTCCAGAATTAATCCCCCGTTGAAATAGGTGTCTATTTTATCTATCATTCGCATATTGACTATATGCTTACGGTTGGCACGAAAGAATACTTTGTCATCCAATCGTTCTTCCAGTGCGTTCAACGATTTCAGAATCAGGGGTTTATTATTATCAAAATAAACCCGTGCATAGTTTCCCACGCTCTCGAAGAGGCGGATGTTGCCCAGCTTGACAAACCAGCAATGATCGCCATCCTTCACAAACACCTGATCATTTTCAAAAAGTTTATTATGATTGGTGGCGTCCTGCTTTTCTTTGTCTTCCTGCTGCAATTTCTGGATGGCATCTGCAAGTCTCTGAGGATCAATTGGTTTCAGCATGTAATCTAAAGCATTATACTCAAATGCTTTGATAGCATATTCGTCATAAGCCGTGGTAAAAATGACCCGGGGGGTTCTCTCCATTTCGGAAAGCATTTCGAAACCCGTTTTATCCGGCATCTGAATGTCTAAAAACAATAGATCGGGGGAAAGCATCTCGGTCTTTTCAATGCCTTCATTTGCGTTCGCAGCCTCTCCCACTACTTCTATATCAGGGAAATCAGCCAGCATGTTTTTTAGTTCGGTTCTGGCCAATCGTTCATCGTCTATTATCAAGGCACGTTTTGTCATTTTTTTATGATTTTTAGTTTATAGTCCGGTTGCAAGAGATGCATGGCCGTGCGTCTCCACAATAATGTATGATGAGATCTCCACAGTATATCATAGCGCAATCTCCACTTTTGCTTCTACCAAATGATTATTCACATTATAGATATTAAAGCTGGCTTTTTCTTTATATAAGAGCCCTAATCGCTGGCGGGTACTTTGCAAGCCAAAACCGCTGCCATGGTCCTTCCTATGAAGCTGGCCGGTGTTCTGGACGGTGATTTCGTGTTGCAGTCCCCTGATATGGGAACTGATATTTAAAAAACCTCCGTGGAGAGATTTGGAAATGCCGTGCTTAATGGCATTTTCTACCAGAGTTTGTAACATCATTGGGGGTACAGGCAATTCCAGGGTTGCCGGATCTATATCATAATGTACTTTGAGCCTTTCCTCAAAACGAATATGTTCCAGCGCCAGATAATCCCTGACAATGTTCAATTCATTCTCCATGCTGACAGTTTCCACCTTTTCCGCCTGCATGGAGCTTCGAAGGATATTCGATAATTCTGTCACAGCCGTTCTCGCCCTGCGCGGGTTCTCATCAATCAACGCCCGGATGCTGTTCAGTGCATTGAATAAAAAATGAGGATTTATTTGCGATTTGATAGTCCTTAATTCCAGTTCCTTTACCAGCGATTCCATCCGGAGCTTATCCAATTTATATTGCTGATCTTTCTGGAAATAATGCCAGAGAAAATAGATCATTGTCCAGGCGGAAACCCAGAAACAAAAGAGTATAAAGGTGCCGAAGGAAAAAAGCTTGTCATCATTTTTATCTAAATGAAGATATACATTACAAACGCCTCTCACGAAAGTGATCACGGCGGAACAGGCAGCTACCCCGGCCAGCAACCTGAATATCACTTTATCCAATGGATATTGCAGCCATTTAAACGCGATGACCACTTCCCGGAGTAAATGGGTGATAATGATGGCGGTTATAACAATAATAGTCTGGATCAGGAAGTAATTTCCATTGAGGGCACGATGATAGTAAAAAGCCAGAATGACAAATAAAAGCATCCAGAAAATCCATCCGCCTATCTGACACCACCAGTAATATTTAGATACTTTTCTCGCCATGAGCAGTACTTTCTCTTTTTACAAAATTAACAGCTTTATCTAAAACCTTTTTGTCTTTATATATCAATGGAAGGCGAACGGGATAAACGGACAATGTGTAAAACTTTTGCATAAAAATAGCGTTATCCGCGCAAGTATTTATATAACTTATCAGAAAAATTTTACCTTTGAATGCTATAAAATCATCTACATCCAATGGAAATGCAATCCGGTTCATTGTTGCAACAGATCACTCTGCCCAGAGATCTGCGCAAGTTAAATCGTTCCCAACTCAATCAGGTATGTGATGAGCTAAGGCAATATATTATTGATGTGGTCAGCGTTCACGGGGGCCATTTTGCGGCCAGCTTAGGTGTGGTCGAGTTGACGGTGGCACTTCATTATGTTTTTAATACGCCTGATGATCAATTGGTATGGGATGTGGGACACCAGGCTTACGGGCATAAAATCCTGACCGGCAGGCGGGAACAATTTCATACCAACAGGCAATATCATGGTTTGAGCGGCTTTCCCCGCCGGGCCGAAAGTGAATATGATACTTTCGGCGTCGGGCATTCCTCTACTTCTATCTCTGCAGCCCTGGGCATGGCCCTGGCTGATGTGCAAAAGGGAGATACTTCCCGCCAGCATATTGCAGTTATCGGCGATGGCGCTATGACCGGAGGACTGGCATTTGAGGCAATGAACCATGCGGGCGTTTCCAAGACTAACCTGTTGATCATTCTGAACGATAACTGCATGTCCATAGATCCCAATGTGGGTGCGCTGAAAGAATATTTAACAGATATAACGATTTCCCCCACTTATAATAAAATAAGAGAAGAAAGCTGGAACCTATTGGGTAAGCTGCCTAAAGGGAAGCATTTTACCCGGGATATCGCTTCCAAAATGGAGACTGCGCTGAAAGGGATGGTAAACAGGCGCAGTAATCTTTTTGAAGCTTTAAAATTGCGTTATTTCGGTCCTATTGACGGCCATAATGTGCAAAAACTGGTAGATTCCCTTCAGGACCTGAAACAAATTCCCGGCCCCAAATTATTACATATTATTACTGTAAAGGGTAAGGGGTATGCTCTTGCGGAAAAGGATCAAACAAAGTGGCATGCGCCCGGATTATTTGATAAAGTGACCGGTGAAATTCAGAAAAAGCCTGTGATCGGTCCTCAACCGCCCAAATACCAGGATGTTTTTGGTAAGACCATCATTGAATTAGCGGAAAAAAATGATAAAATCATGGCTGTTACTCCTGCCATGCCTTCCGGATCTTCGCTGAAATTCATGATGGAAAAAATACCTGCGAGGGCGTTGGATGTAGGGATCTGTGAACAACATGCCGTAACAGTAAGCGCAGGTATGGCTACCCGAGGAATGAAAGTATTCTGTACTATTTATTCCACCTTTATGCAGAGGGCCTATGATCAGTTAATTCATGATGTAGCTATCCAGGATCTGCCGGTGGTTTTCTGTTTAGACAGAGCCGGATTGGTAGGAGAGGACGGGGCCACTCATCAGGGGGCTTATGATATTGCTTATACACGCTGCATTCCTAATCTGATCGTGAGTGCGCCTATGGATGAACCGCAGTTGAGGAACCTGATGTACACAGCGCAATTACCTTCGTCTGCGCATCCGTTTGTCATTCGTTATCCGCGCGGACAGGGTGTGACAGTTGACTGGCAAACACCTTTTGAAAAAATAAAGATTGGTACAGGACGAAAGATCCGCGAAGGGAATGAAATTGCTATCCTTTCCTATGGCCATCCCGGGAATTTTGTAGCAGAAGCCTGCAAAACACTTGTCACTGATGGTATTGAGCCTGCACATTATGATATGCGTTTTGTAAAACCATTGGATGAGAAGTTGTTACATGAGGTATTTAAGAAATTTAATAAAGTTATTACAATAGAAGATGGCTGTATCATGGGGGGCTTTGGCAGCGCCGTGCTGGAATGGATGAATGACAAAGGTTATCATGCTGAAGTGAAGCGATTAGGTATTCCTGATCATATCATTGAACAGGGTAAGCCCGAAGAACAGCAGACAGAATGTGGCTTTGACACTAAAAACATTATTAAGGTTGTGAGAGAAATGCTGGGTGTGATAGTGAAGGAGGTAGTGTGAGTGAATTTCATTGAAATCAATCTTCTGACTTTTCCTAAAGTACGATATTTATATCAGAGACACACTGATTTGAAAGTCGAATTTTATTAAGCATGAACCCTCTTTGACTCAAGACCAATTACATAAGTTCACATTCAAACCAATTTCAGACGGGTTTAAAAAAACCTATTATCTAAACGGTCAGATTTATTCAGCCGGAAAGATTGCGAACTCAAAAGAAAGCGGGTTATGGGAATTTTGGTATTCAAATGGTGTAAAAGCGCGTGTGGGAGAATTTAGCAAGGGGAAACCAAATGGCAGTCACCAATATTGGTATGACAATGGAAAGTTGAGAGGAATTGGAAATTGGGAGAATGGAGTTTATAATGGCAAGCGGGTATTGTATAGTGAAGGCGGCAAAGAACCATTACACAAATTTATAATGACGGCAAACTAATAGAAAGTCAGGAGGATAGCGCCAAGTAAGATAATAATGATGAAAGGAATTTAAATGAAATCACTTTTCTTGCAAAGAAACTTTAAAAGTATTAAGAAGATTTATTCAACTGAATACCAGATTTTTTTATTTGAGAAGCAAAAGGATTTTGTTCGGTGAAGTCCTTTTCTTCAATTGGATGTGGCTCAATTCGCAAATCTATATTTCTCCTTAATCTCATGAGTCGCATTTGAACGGAAAAGAAATTATCCATTTTGCTCATAATGAGTGCAATGTCTATATCGCTATCCTGATCAGCCATCCCTTTCGCATGGGAACCGAACAAATAGGCACTTTGTAATCCCATGTCCTTCGGAATTTGCTTAATAAATTGATTGGCAACTTTTAAAACTGATTTTTCAACCATGTTCTGATAGATTCAATTCTCTCAATTTGAGTAAAAGTAAACTTTTTTGTGCAAAGTTTATAAAAATTTTGCTTGTAATCCGGGTACCGCGTGTTGAGATTAAAAGTTGTAATTTCATCAAGCCAATCCAAATAATTGGCAGGGAGGTCCAATTCAGTCTTTTTGGCTAATCTTAGTAAATCATGAGTAAAAACTGCATGGGTTTGGAACTTTTTCACATAGTGCGCTTTCAATAATTTTTCAATCACAAGGTGTCCCAAGAATAGGGACCAGCTATAGTCTTTCGACTTGAGCAAATTTTGCATAGTGACGTGGTCTCTTGTAAATTCCGTTTATGTTGACCCGTGATTCCGGGATGTTGACCCACCTGAGAAGTGGATAGATAATTACAAAGAACTTTGTGTGGTTAAAAATACAATTAATTTAGCTTTTGCTTCTG
>SCQT01000219.1 GCA_004322015.1 Chitinophagaceae bacterium | reverse complement strand
CCCGGTAATGTTCACGAACATTTTCCAGCATGGGTGACGGATATTGAGCCATCAGTTCATTTTGCTGTGCATCGGCTGATAGAAATGCTAATAATATGACCGGAGTGAAAAAAAGAAGATGTCTCATAATGATAATAAATTTAAGGTAAAAATAAAAAACCGGAATCTTTTAAGAATTCCGGTTAACTTAAAAAGGGAAATGATTACGCTGAAATAGCTCACTAAAGGCAGCTAAAAAGCGATACTATTTTTTGAGGTATCCATAATATTGGGCGTCCGTGGCACAATCCCACCAAATAGGCATACTCCAGATATTTGGATCATTAGCATGGGGATTCAAGGCAAGTGTATTTACCGAGTTGTAATTGATTTCATAGGTAGGAGGTAAATGCCAACGGCGCATCCAATATCTTGGGTCTGTTGGGGAACCTCCGGTCAGCTGAGCCTGACCTGTAAATAAAGGGCCTCGTTGATAACCGGGATAAACAACTCCAAAATTACCTACGTCGCCGGCGCTATAATCAAACCGGCGCATATCGTTATAGTTTTCAATGCTGCAGCCCAAGGCTATATATTTTTGCAACATAATGTCTGACATGGTCAAAGCACCCGGGCTTTGTGCAACGGCATTGCTCGCAAGATAGGCATTAATATCATTTTGATTCATAGGTTCCATGTCAGGAATGGTAACGCCGGCAGCATTTTTGTCATAACCGGCAGCTTGCCATTGAGTGAGTTTAGCCTGCATCATATCCAGATCCGCCTGAATGCCTGCCCTGTATGCAGCGTAAGCATTCGCCTTATCACCTTTTCTCATATACACTTCCGCTTTAATAAAGCACATCTCATGATAAGTCAAAATTTCCTGGTCGGAAACAGGGCGAACCTGAAAGGAGCCTGTGGAACCGATGACGCCGGCATGATAGGCATCTGCTGAAGGATACCAGTTTACATCATTCGCAGGCTGATCGGCTATGCCTGATGTAGCCAAAGCACCGCTACGCATATTTACATAAGCAGTATCTCCGGCATATAAATAATTTGTACTGTTTATATAGATGGATCCTGCCGGGTAAGTGACCGTTACATCGTTCCCGTTAACGGTGTATTGGCGTCCCTGTTGAGCAGCAATGAAATTTGCACGATCCGTTGCATTGGCGATAGTATATTTTATATCTTTATTTGCAGTGGCATAGCTTGCCGTTTGAATAGAAGTGGGTCCTCCTTTCAACAATCGGGTCGCAGCGTCATAAGAATCAACGCCTATTGCACGGTTCCAGGTATAGGAACTTACCTTACCTGACCCATCCAAAGTAACATTAGCCATAGAAGCAGGTACAATTTTAGACATCCTCGGATCAACTACCCCGGAACCATTCATATTCGTCAACAGGTTGTAATAATATTGGGAAATGCGAATAGAATTGCCATAAGCCGCATAATCAAAGTTACCGTTTGTCACCACAGGGTCACCATAAAGATAGTCAGTTACAGTACTGTTGTTGAAACCTGGTCCTATGGTATTATCGGCATTAGATTGAGGACCTTTGGACAAACAATATAAAATAGAATCGGGATTAAACAAGTCTGCTTTTTTTGACAGCTTAAGCATGTAGCGTGCTTTTAATCCATAGCATAGCTTTATCCATTTGCTTATATCTCCGCCATTCCATAGATCTCCCTGAGCAAGTGACGGAACTCCAACTCCCTGAGTTTTACTGAATAAGCTTATAGCTTCGTTTAATTTAGCCATACATCCGTTAAAAATGGTTTTACCGTCATCCGGCTTGGGGCTTGGATTTCCTGTTCCTGCTTGTGTGTAAGGCATTTCACCATACAGATCCAGCATTTCCATATAACCCAATGCACTGAAAACATCAGCCACAGCCATATAGTGATAAGCGCCTTGTTTCTGTGCGGAATTATACAAATCAACTATATTGGAAGATACTTCCACAAACCACGTTTGATAGGGGGTTGTTGAATTGGCGGTAGAGCATTGCCATGTGGTGCTAAATGAATTGCCAGCACCGGTATTAGAATAATAAACTCCCGCCTGGAGTGCGGTACGATAATTGGTGACCCCTGCAGTGTACTGGTAAAAGTGCTCAATCCATGGCACACGGTTTTGAATTAATACGCTCGTATTGTTCGGGTTATCCGGATCCCTATTAACATCCAGCCACTTTTTACATGAAGTGGAACCTAATATGATTATGGAACCTAATATTATAATATATTTTAAATTTTTCATAATTAATCTTTTTACTTTTTTAAGTTAAAACGTCAGATTTACCCCGAACGTGAAGCTCGCTACCGCAGGTACTCCTAAATAATCAATACCGGTGGAACCTGAACCTCCTGTGCCTCCTGCTGCGCTTACCTCCGGATCCATTCCTTTATAATTTGTCCAGGTAAATAAATTGGTGCCTGTTGCTGTTACTGAGAGTCCTTTGATGGCTTCTTTGTTCCCCAACATAGAGGAAAAATCGTAAGTTAAGGATAAAGAGCGCAACTTTAACCAGTTTACCGAAGTAATAAAATTATAAGAGTTGGCAGCATAGTTTTGCCAATACTTATAAATCATATTTTTACCATCAAACGTTGTTCCATTAATGGTATAAGATTTATCTGCTTCGTAAGTCTGAGTATAATCTTTCCCTGTTACACTATTTACTCCACTTACTGTTACCGATTGGCGATCGTTCAGCAAGGTTCTTTTGCTTAAGCCGTTTATAACCATGGCATACTCTGTACCATTAAACACATCTCCCCCTTTGCGAATGTCGAGAAGAAATGATAAAGTAAAATCCTTGTAACGGAAAGTATTTTCAAAGCCGCCAATGAAATCCGGTTCGCGGTTACCTACAACTATGTTACTGCCCGTATAAAATTTATATAATCCCGTTGTAGGATCTACCTGATAGCGTCCGTTTGGAATTTCCTTGCCGCTTGAATCCGTTTGGCGCAAATAACGTTGGCCGGTCATTCCCAGAAAATAACCACCGTTAGGAATGGATGCCGACTTGATGGTTCCAAATTGTGCATCGGTCGGATAAAAATAGGATACACCCGGAATGAAAGCTCCTAATCTGCCTTTGTTATAGGAAAAATTCAACGTGGCTGTCCATCCGAAATCCTTTTGCGCGATGGCTTTTACTGTAAGCGCTATTTCCATACCGTTGTTGATTACGGAGCCGGAATTGAGGGTACTGAAAATGAATCCGCCGGATTGAGCTAAACGTGGCTGTCCGATTTGGTTCTCTGTTTCACTATGATAATAGGTATAATCCAAACCAATGCGGTCATTCAAAAACCTAAATGCTCCTCCGACTTCCCACGAATTTTGAATTTCAGGTATCAAGGTGGGATTACCTGAATAGTACTGGTTACCAACACCGACATAACCGTTAATAGTAATAGGTGGATTTTCATAAGTATTCGTAGCATAGGGATTGGCGTCTTTACCCACTCTCGCCCAGCTTGCCCTGACTTTACCGAAGGAAAGAATATTGTTATCGGGTAACAATTGCGTAAAAATAAAAGATCCGCTGATAGAAGGATAAAAATAAGAGTTATGCTCTATAGGCAATGTGGACGACCAGTCATTACGTCCTGTTGCAGTGAGATAGATGATATTCTTATAAGATATGCCGAATTCTCCATAAGCTCCTACCAGACGTCTTCTTGTTGTTGCATCCGTAAAAAACTTATTTGTTGTTTCTATATTATTAAAGCTGATGGTACCGGGTGTGTTAAAGGTATATCCCCAAAGATTTTGACCAACTGTATTATAATTTTCTGAAGTGGTTCCCAACAGCAGGTGCATGTCAAAATCTCCAATGCTCTTGTGAAAATTACTCATTACTGTAGTGGTGATATAGGTATAATCAACCAAGTCTTTGCTTAAGCGGCCGTTCTGGTAAAGTGGCGCCAGGGCAGAACCCGGAGCTATATAAGTATAGTCATTAGTTGTATAACGGTCATACCCCAAACGAGCCGTAATATCCCACCAATCCGTAGCCTTAAAATTGGCATCTACGCCTCCGGTGAAACGATTGGTTTTTGAGGTTAAATTATCCTCATTGATGATCCAGTAAGGATTGTCTATATCGTCTTCCAAAGCAAGAGTACTGGCATAAATCCGATGTTGCGTTCCGTCAGGATTTATATAATTTTTAATATTGTAAGTTTGAGGCCATCCGTACAAAGCCTGCATACTTCCTACTCCGCTGTAACCAAGTCCTGACCATAAACCTGCTGTCGTTAAAGTTCTGTCGGTTTTGGCAACAGAATAGGCCACATTCGCATTCAATGTCAAACGACCGTATTTTTGCTCGCCATTAAAACGAAAAGTAGTTTTATCATAATCCGTACCGGGAACGATACCAGTTTGCTTAAAGTTAGAACCCGATAAATAAAAAGTGCCGTTTTTTGTACCGCCGGACAGACTTACATTATTATCATACACCATTCCGTGTTGAAAGAAATTGCCGATATTGTTATATATAGTACTATCGGCAGGAATTTTTGGTCCCCATGAATCATAGACATTCTGAGTGGTTAAAACGCCATTACTGGAATAGGAGCCGGGACCAAATACGGTTTGAGCCTGAGGTAACTTATCCGCCCAGGATGTACCAATTCTGCTATTGACATTCACCTCTACCCTGCCGGCCTCCCCTCTTTTTGTGGTAATAATAACAACACCGTCAGCCGCACGGGATCCATATAAGGCAGCTGCCGCAGCGCCTTTTAGAACTGATATGCTTGCAATATCTTCCGGATTGATGTCCATGACACGATCTGAATAAGTGGTATTGCTGCGGGAAAGACCATCGGTCCCTGTATTCCCTGTAACTGTAGTGGAGTTATCATATATAATGCCATCCACCACAAATAAAGGCTGATTTTGTCTTCCTTCCGATGTAGAAGTGCCGCCCCGGATAGTAATAGATGCGCCGGCGCCCGGTGCACCGCTGAATTGCGTAATGTTTACGCCGGGAACTTTACCGGCTAAAGAATTAATTACATTCGTATTTTTATTTTTCATCAATTCCTTTGCACTCAGGTCAGTAACCGAGTAGCCCAATGATCTTTGCTCCTTTTGAATACCCAAAGCTGTAACGACCAACTCTCCCAGGGAAGATTTGGAAGCGGTCAGGGAGATGCTGATATGGCTGTTGTCTCCAATGGTTACCTGTTGATTTTGAAAACCAATTGAGCTGAATTCCAGCACCTCTCCTTTAGATGCTTCAATCTGAAATTGCCCGTTTGCATTAGTGGTGGAACCCCGGTTGGT
>SCQT01000218.1 GCA_004322015.1 Chitinophagaceae bacterium | reverse complement strand
TTTCCGCCTGCCCGATTTCCCAAAAACTGGGAACCAAGGATCAGAGGCTTTGCTTTGCTCCATTGACTATCCGGCAACAGATGACTGATAAAGAAATCCTCTTTTACATTATTTACTCTCCTCGTAAAAATAAGTGTCTTTTGGTCAATGGGTAAAGTGGGGAAATATTCCGGATCAACACTATTAATGCTATCTCCGAGGTTTATCGGATTAAAAGGAATGTGCTGTTCTTCACTCTTTAATCCGAATTCATAATGTGCCCGCCATAGCAATGCGTCTCTTCGAGAAGACTCATGTAAATCAGGTTGCTGCAGGTAAAGGCCGATCAATCGGAGCGCTTTGGCAAAATTACCCACTCCCGCCTCTGCCCTGGCATACATATAATAGCCGGGTAAGAAATAGGCCGAATCTATCAGATTGGCTTTCTCAAAGTAAGGAATCGCTTCTGCATATTTTCTCGTCTTTTCATAAATACTCCCCGCTAAAATATACGCATCTTCAAAACCCGAATATTCATTGATCGCTTTTTGCAAAAAAGGAACAGCCTGGAATCTGCCGGGATCCGTTGCCATCAATAAGGTTTCCCGTGCTTTATCATACCATTTTTTAGCTCTGTCAGGAACCGCATTGGGATCGTAATGCTGCGCAAAGGCAGGAACACTTATTGCAAGAAATAATATGATACCGTATTTTCTCACCGGATAACAAACCAATAATACATAACGCAAACTATGAATAAAACAGTATAAGAATGGGAAAATTCCAAATGACAAATAATAAATATCAATTATCAAATAACAAACAACAAATAATATTCAATAATCAAATTTCAATGTGCAATGGTCATATCTTATGCTTTGACACTAATTCTTTAATAACAGGAATAATTTCTTTCATTCCCTGCTCTAACGGGAGCAATACAGGCAACCCTGTCTTTTCTATATATTCCTTTTTATACTTTTTCGCTTCTTCCAGTGTACACCCGCCGGTATTGACAGCCAGCGCAATTACCTGAGACCCATACATCTTTATCAATGCTATTTCACTTTCCACTGAAGGTATCGGTCCCCAGGCTTTTTTGTTATCGCCAAAGTATTTTCTCTTGGGTGAAAAAATCAGCACCGTATTTTTTGCCCCCCCCGATAATAACAATTCGGCACCACAAGGGCCGCTTGGATTCCGAAGTCCGGACTGTCCTTCGATAAAAATGATATCCGGATGAGCTTCTTTATAACAGGTAGTTACCCAATACTCCAATTCTCCCGAAACAAAATCATTTACTGTAGTATCCAACACAAATCCATATTTCCCGCTTTGAAGCCAACCTGTTTGGCCGGTAAAAATCATTTCCGCATGAATATTATTTTTTCCGCAAGCTTCTGTCAATAATTTCGCGGTAGTTCTTTTACCCATGTTAGTTTCCATCCCCAAGACAGCTACCACCGGACATTTGACTTCAAAAATTTTCCCCGTCCAGAAATGAAGATTTTTCCTGTCCACCGGCTTACGAATATCCGTAATAGTAAGTCCTTTTTTCTCTGCAAGTGAAGCAAGGTCCGGCATATCACTTAAAAAATCATGCAATCCGCTGATAACTGAAATGCCGTTTTCAAGGCATTGTTTCAAAACATCTTTCATAGCAGGAGGTAACTTTCCACCTTTCGGAGCTACCCCGACAATTGCATATTCAATCTTTTTCTTATGATGATGCAAGGCTTCCTTTAAATCCGCATAGACAGGAATATTACCGGTAGTTTCTCCCAAGATCTCCCGTGCATTTTTTCCTGCACTCTGCTGATCAACCACTGCTACAATATTAAAACGGTCGCTGGCACGAACAAGTCCATGAGCCGTTTTGGCTGAATTAGATTCAAAAGCACCGCCGGTAATGATAATTGCGCTTGTTTTCATGTATGTTAGAAATAAAGCGCAAAAGTATAAAGATAAAAATTACGAAGTCCAAAAGTTTTACAGCAGGGATCTGAAGATGCTTTAAAGTCAAGCCGGGAATATGATGGCTTTGAACAGATGAATTAAAAAATAAGACATCAGAGATAATATTTCAGGATGTCAGGGGTTGAAAAATATCAGGGGAGGGTGTGCCGGCTACTGCAATATCAGCCTTCAATCCCTTTCTCGCAGTTCTGGTAATGGAATGATCTGCCAGGTGAATCAACTCAGGAACCGGTAACTCCATTTCCAGCACGGCACAACTTCCCGGATTGACCTGTACCGTTTGCATTTTTTTGAAAGAATTATTGGAAAGAGAACCCTGCATCCAGAATTTACTCCATACGTTGCCTATCGGATGGAAACTGCTTATCAGATTCGGACCACCATTGACAAAGTATATCCGCAGGGTTTCCCCTTTATTGGCCTTTAATGCTCCATACCGTTGATCGGTGAATCCGTTAAAAGCCCCATTCAATACTACATAATTAGGATTTTCAGCTAACAAACGTTCATAATCAAATTCCACTGGAGTATGTTCATTTACCGGCGCTTTTACATACATTTCATTTTGACCGAAATAAAACTCATGATCCACTTTCGGAAGTCCTCCTTTAGGCTCTACCAGAATTAAGCCAAACATCCCACTGGCAATATGGTAATCGAGATCAGGTACGGCACAATGATAAATAAATGCGCCCGGATCCATCGCTTTAAACCGTATTCTCTTCTTTTGACCCGGCCCTACGGTCAAATACTCTGCCCCCCCGCCCGTTCCATAACAACTATGGAAATCCACATTATGCGGATTGTGATTATTTTTATCTGCAGTTAAGGTCACATCCACTGTATCTCCCTGCCTTACACGGATCATTGGCGCAGGAACCTGCCCGTCAAAAGTCATATAATGAAACAACACACCGGGTTTAATCTCACCCATCATCTCTTTAGCTACCATTTCAATCTGATGAGTTCTGGGTGAAGACCAATTAACAGGAGGCGGAACTTTTAAGGGATCTGCTGCTACCCGAACCGGCTTAACCATTGTGGCAGTAGCTGCTGCTGCAGCGGTAGTATCTGTTTTTGTACTTGACTGATTGGACTGTTTTTCCGAAGGTTGTTTACATCCCGCCCAGTTAAGCAATACACCACTGGTTGCCAGCAGACCTGCGGACTGAAGGAACCTGCTTCTGGACATGGCGCCTTTTACCGGTTGTAATTTATCTGAGTGATCCATCTTGTTGATTGTTTAGTATAGCCTTAAAGTTAGAAATAAGTGAAATTTTATCCTAATTTATTTTGCTGAACGATAGTCACAAATAACAGGAATTTTTTATTTTAGCCTTAAAATTACATCCATGGTTAAAAAATATTTCCTGCTGATCTTAGCTTTTGCTTTTTGCGGGACACTCACCTTCGCTCAGGAAAATCCCTTTGTATCCGTCATTAAGATAAATCCCGCCACTTCCGTGAAAAATCAGGCAAAGACCGGTACCTGCTGGGATTTCTCCACGACTTCGTTAGTTGAATCGGAAAATATGCGTAAAGGATTGGGTGAATACAATATTTCCGAAATGTACACCGTACGGAAAATGTACATAGAAAAAGCGAAGAATTATATTCTTCGCCAGGGGCATGCACAATTTGATCAGGGCGGGTTAGGGCATGATGTGATCCGATGTATAGCGGAGTATGGCGCCATGCCTGAAAGCGCTTATACCGGGTTGATGAACGGGGACAAATATTATGATCATGATTCTCTTTTCAATGCTTTGCATAGTTATTTGGACACTTTATTAGCTCATATTCCTGTTCCCGATGACTGGTTGACAGGTTATAAAACCATTCTGGATCATTATATGGGAAAAGTCCCGGCCACATTTGTTTATCAGGGAAGAACCTATACACCTGAAGAATTTGCGAAAGAAGTAATGTATTTTAATCCGAATGATTATGTGGGATTTACCTCCTTTACCAGTCATCCTTTTAACACGACTTATATTATCAATATTCCCGATAATTATTCAAATGGTTATTATTATAATGTACCGCTGGATAATTTGATCGGCCTGGTCAAGGATGCGGTTAAAAAGGTTTTACCGTGATGTGGGATACGGACGTTACCAACCGGGGATGGATGTCGCGAAAGGGTTATGCTTTAGCGATTGATCACAAGCCTGCACAGGGTGATACACTGGATCCTGATGTGCCGGAACATCCTTACAGTCAAACCTATCGCCAAAAATTATTTGATGAACTTATTACACAGGATGACCACCTGATGCAGATCACCGGGCTAAGTAAGGATAAAAAGGGAAAAGAATTTTTTATTGTAAAAAATTCATGGGGAACCCGTAGCGGTCCTTTCGGAGGTTACGTCTATGTGTCCATCCCTTATTTTGCTATTAATACGGTTACTATTATTTTACCGAAAGCAGCATTAAACAAAAATTTAGCAGATAGGATTGCGGTAAGTTATCCAAGGTTTTATCAATAGATTACCTCACGATTTCGAAACTACTGTAACCTTTAAAAAGGCCATCATTTATTTCCAGACCTCTGACCCTAGCGCCGGAAGGTCCTTCATTACACCAATATGCGAAGCCGTTCACTGCCTCCTCCTCCCCCTCTGCCTCTGCATACACCCTTCCGTCGGGTTCGTTCCTGATCATACCTTTTACACCTAAATTATCGGCTATTTTTTTTGCGGCGGCACGAAAAAAAACACCCTGGACATGGCCGTAAACGAATATGTTTTTATGAATGAAGGACATGGTTGTATGGCTATATGGTTTGATGGTTATATGGCTTGACGGTTATATTGCTTAATGGTTATATTGCTTAATGGCGAAGAACATTCTGATCTTGCAAACTTATCAGAAAAATCAGTCAGACTGCCTGCCTTAAAAGCCCTGTAATCTTTCAACTCTTACTATTAACTAATTCTCTAATAATGGCCGTAAAATCATTCACCTTCAATGACGCCCCTCCCACTAAAGCACCATCTACATCTTCACAGGCGAATAATTCGGCAGCATTATCGGGCTTACAGCTCCCTCCGTATAAAATAGTCATTTGAGAAGCCACGTCATTTCCAAATCTTTTTGCAATATGAGAACGGATAAAGGCATGTACTTCCTGCGCCTGCTGAGGTGTGGCAGTATGTCCGGTACCAATGGCCCAGATTGGTTCGTAAGCAATGACAATATTTTCAATTTGGTCCGCACTCAGCGTAGCAACGGTTTCCACTAACTGCTTTTGCACATATTCTTCGTGTTTATTCTCCTTCCTGATCTCTAAAGGTTCTCCGCAGCAAAATATTACTTTAAGCCCGTATTCCATTGCCAATAACGTTTTCTTCAGTAACAATTCATTGGTTTCATTAAAATACTGACGTCTTTCCGAATGGCCGATAATCACAAAATCTGTCTGTACCGATTGCAGCATTTCTGCAGATACTTCGCCGGTGTAAGCGCCTGATTTTTCAGAGGCACAATTCTGAGCGCCTGTAAAAAAATGAGCATGATCTTTCAGCATTTCTTTAGCCGCCATTAAGTACGGGAACGGAGTACATACCACCACTTCCCTGTCATCTTCTAATTTTACATCCGCATCCAGGATACCTTGTATTAACTTCTCACCTTGTTCAAGGGTCAAATTCATTTTCCAGTTAGCTGCTGCTATCTTTTTTCTCATGCTATTATTTATTTTATGTTTTCGAAAATATGGCTCTATGGTTACATGGTTCGCGGCGAACAACCGATAACTGACAAACTACCCATCCCTCCACTCTTTCCCTGTCAGGTTAATAAATACATCTTCTAAATTGGCATTTTTCACCTGCTTTTTTCTTTCAAAGCCTGAAGCCACCAAATCATCAATCAGCTTATCGGGCGAAGCCATCGCAATAATTTTTCCGCTGTCAATAATTCCTACCCGTTCGCAAAGAACTTCCGCTTCATCCATATAATGGGTGGTGATTACAATCGTAGCGCCCTGATCGCGGATTTTAAGAATAAGTTCCCATAGATTACGCCGTGCCTGAGGATCCAATCCTGTAGTAGGCTCATCTAAAAAAACAATCTTTGGTTTATTTATCAGCGTGGTGGCAATGGAAAAGCGTTGTTTCTGCCCGCCTGAAAGCTCTCTAAATGTAGCTTTCGCTTTATCTCTCAGGTTGACCATATCCAAATATTCAAGCGGCTTCACCTTACGGTTGTAAAGTCCGCCGAACAAATGAATTAATTCTGTAAGAGATAATAATGGATAATATCCTGAAGATTGCAGTTGAACGCCAATGATCTTCTTGATCTCACCCGGCTCTTTATCTAAATCAAATCCGTTGACTTTTACAGTCCCCGAAGTTTTATCACGCAGTGTTTCGATGATCTCCAGTGTGGTGGATTTACCGGCGCCATTCGGTCCTAAAAGCCCGAATATCTCGCCTTCATACACGTCAAAGCTGATCCCGTTTACAGCCGTAAAATCACCATATCTTTTAACCAGTTCCTTTACTTCAATGATTTTTTGCTTCTCCATGGGGCTGCAAGTTACTCCACAACTTTTGCATCTGCCTTCAAAAATTTCATTAACCGGTCCATCATGGCTGACGAGCCAATGAACATCGGGCTTCTCTGATGAATAGCTACGGGCTTCACGTCCAATATGCGGTTATCTGCATCCAGAAATGCTTTTCCTCCGGCTACCTCCACGATAAATGCCATTGGATTACATTCATAGAGCAGGCGCAATTTCCCTTTAGGTTTCTCTTTCGTGCCGGGATAAATAAATATCCCGCCTTTAATCAAATTCCGGTGGATATCCGCTACCATAGAACCAATATACCTGAGTGTATATCTTCTGCCTGCTTCTGCACCTTCTATCATGCTGGTACGGAAATAATCATTCAGCACAGGATCGTATTTTTCCATGTTGGCAAGGTTAATAGAAATAATATCACCCTCTTGCGGACATTGGATATTTCGGTGCGATAAACAAAATTCGCCGATGGAAGGATCCAGTGTGAAGCCGTTCACCCCTCTGCGGGTGGCATAGACAAGAATGGTGGAAGGTCCGTAAATGACATAACCCGCTGCCACCAAACGATTGCCCGGTTGTAAAAAATCATCATGGGTTGCCGCAGAGCCCAAAGGAGTTATTCTCCTGTAAATAGAAAAAATGGTCCCGATAGAAACATTCACATCAATGTTCCCGGAGCCATCCAGCGGATCCATCAGCATCACGTATTTGGAACGGTTACTATGGTCATCATCGAAAATAATTACATCCTCATTTTCTTCAGAACCCACACCGGCACAATTAATGCCGCCTTTCAGCACACGAATGAACTGATCATTGGCATATTCATCTAACTTTTTTACATCCTCTCCCTGCACATTCACCTTACCGGCATCGCCGAGGATATCTACCAGTCCTGCTTTATTTACTTCCACATTCACCCGTTTGGCAGCAAGGCCTATGTCTCTTAAAAGTCCTGCTAATTCACCGGTAGCAGTGGGGAAATTGCGTAATTCCTGGATGGTAAATTCATCCAAAGTCATGAGTCGGCGTTCCGGATTCATAAATATAAAGTTTTCGTTCAAGAGCCGAAATTAAGGATTATCTGCAACAATAGAGACAAAGCAGTATATGATTATCAGATCAGCGTTTGCAATAAAAATCATTATAACAGGCTTCCTGTCCACATACTTTTTCTTTTCACCTAAGTATCCGAACTTTGCAGGTTTTTGAAAGGATGGTAAAAAGTATGAAAGTATTCAAATTCGGCGGTGCCAGTTTAGAATCTGCGGAACGTATTTACAATGTGGCTGAAATTCTTCGTGATTACCAGGGAGAACCTTTATTAGTAGTAGTTTCCGCCATGGGCAAAACCACGAATGATTTAGAAAAAGTAGTGGAGTATTATTACAGGCGATTGAGGGAAACGGCCGCCAGATCTTTAAATACACTCGTCGAGAAACATTTACAACTTGCCCAGCGATTGCTCAAAAAAGATGAAGCTGCTTTCGGGTCACTTCGACATTTGTACCACGAAATGGAATGGCAATTAGGTGAAAAGCCCTATAAGCCGTATGATTATTATTATGATCAGTTGGTAAGCCGGGGCGAATTGTTTTCTTCCATTATTATTTCCGCTTTTTTAAACCAGGAAGGTTTAAACAATCAATGGTTAGATGCACGTACCGTCATAAGAACAGATGATACTTACCGTGATGGCAGGATTCAATGGAATATGGCGCAACAGCAGATAAATGAAAAAGTAAAACCGCTATTTAAAAAAAACAATCTGATCCTTACCCAGGGATTTATAGGAAGTACGGAAGAGGGCGCCACTATTACTTTGGGTCGGGAGGGAAGTGATTACACCGCCGCTTTATTTGCCAATATGCTGGATGCGGAAAGTCTCAGTATCTGGAAGGATGTGGAGGGTTTGAAGAATGCTGATCCCAAGCTTTTTAATGATACCATCCCGATTAATGAAATCAATTACGGTGAAGTCATAGAGATGGCTTATTACGGGGCACAGGTAATTCACCCTAAAACCATTAAACCGTTACAGAATAAAAATATCCCACTTTATGTCAAATGCTTCTTAAATAAATCATTGCCGGGGACTATTATTCACCAGGAAAATGGCGCTGCAAAAATTCCCCCGGTTATTGTTCTCAAGAAAAACCAGGCTCTGATAACTGTGAGCACAAAAGATTTTTCATTCATTACTGAAGAAAATCTGAGTAAGCTGTATAATATTTTTTACGGCCTGCGAATTAAGCTTAACCTGATGCAAAACGGCGCTATCAGCTTTTCCTGTTGTATTGATCAGAATGCTGAAAAGATCGAGCGGTTAATTAAATCCTTACATCCTGATTTTGTTATTTCTTACCATGAGGGACTGGAATTGCTTACCATAAGGCACTATGAGAACGGGATAGCAGATAAGCTTTCCACCGGTAAACGTATTTTATTGGAACAGAAATCACCCCAAACCATCCAGCGTGTATTAAAAGCCTGATGAGGTGTTATCACTGAGATTGCAAAGTGGGGTCTTTATGCTCTTCCAACATCTGCAAACTTAAGCCGCTTGCAATATGCTTGCCTAATTCCTCAGAGCCATTATTTTCCTTGATTACATAATCGCCACTTTGGTCGAAAAGGATCAAAGGTAACCTGTGCGTGGTATTGAAATCGTCAAAGGCCTCTTTAAGCCTGCCCCAAAATTGCCGGTTTGCTTTGTCATCCGCATTGCTCTTATCCATGAAGGATACAGAATGTTTGTTGTTAAAATCTACAGGAAAAATATGCACAGGAATATAATCCTGGCCTAAATTCCGGGCATGTACAGCAAGAATATAGACTTCATCCATCTTCGAATCGGTCAAGGGAATACACCCTACCGTCACACAACTTCCATGAATATAAATGCCACTCCCCGGATGCGCTTTATCACCTTGCGAGCGATCCGAAAAGTTCGGATAATTTAAACCCAATGCCAGATGATACACACTGCGTGGTTCGAATTGATTGATATAATAAAAACCCTCCGGAACCTGGTAATCACCCTCCTGCCTTTTAGGACCTAAAGCACCCGATAAAGCACATATCCGGTACGACTTGAAAAGGGTGAAAGTATCTATAGGATTATTTTTTACCCACACCTCCAGACGACTGTCGTACTTAAAAGAGCGGATATAGATAAACCTGGGAGGATAGGCCAGCCCTTTGGCTTCGAATTCCTTTCTTAGAATAGAATCCTTTTGCCGATAAGCGGCCTGGAATACGGGATACTGTATTTGTTGCTGGAGAAAAGACTGAGCAAAACCCACGGTACAAAACAAACCACATAAAACAGAGGTCAACAAAACTTTCTTTATCATGATTCTTATCAACGATTTTCTCTCGTAAAAATTGCTGTAAAAGTAATAAAAAAATGGTTCAATTACTTTCCCAAACCGGAGGGTTTTGAGACGCTCAATATATTGTTGACATAGGTTACATGACCCTGGTTATCTTCTATACCTATCATATAATAAGTTGGTGAGCCTTTGGGAGCCGGGTCAGTATAAGAAAAGCCGGCAGATGCCTGGAGCTTATTTACTGTTAATTCTCCAATAAGACAAAGCTGATTGCTGTTGCTTCCCGAAAATATCTTCACGTCCGTGATTTTGGATAAATCGCCTGACAGAGCAAATTGAAGCTGAACAGATCCCTGGTTCCAAACACCCGAAAAACTGATCAGGCTCATTCCCTGATCAGCCAATGTTCTCTCCACAGGAACAGGCGAATGGCTGTCCTGCTTGGAGCAGGCGGATAAAGAAAAAAACAATAAGAGTATGAAGACAATTAATTTCATAAACAGGTTTTTAAAATACAGTCACTTCCTGTTCCAAAAGCTGTATTTTTTTATAAAAGTAGGGGGTTGCGATAAGGAGGAAAGACTCCGGTTAGCTAATACCGCAAAATATCCGGTAAAGGGATGGTTTGAAGAAATAAACGTTTTGGAACAACATTATCTGACAAGGGTCAGTATTCCCTTTTTGAAAATGGGGGGGCCGTTTTGTGACTCACTATATCTCACCCACCAGGCATATCCTCCTATTTCGCAGGGAACTCCGTGGAAAGTCCCGTCCCATCCCTGCTCAGGATTATTTGAAAGGAAAACTAATTGTCCCCACCGGTTAAAAATACGAAGTTCATAGTTGTATATCTGGTGTTTCACTACAGGGCGAAAGACATCATTTTTTCCATCTCCATTGGGTGAAAATGCGGTCGGGAGTAAAATAGAGACGATACAATTAGTAGCTAATCTTAAATTAACCGAATCATTGGCTATGCCACATTCGTTGAAGGCCTGTACGGTATAATAACCGGGATTATCTGCGGAATAAAACGGACCAAAGCTTCCATCCTGCCAGCGGTAACCCTGCACATCATTCCCGATTGCCAAGAGACGGATATGATCTCCCTTACAAAATAACGTATCATCAGCCACAATATGTACCGCCGGTAATTGGCCGGTTCGCACCCAGATGGTATCGTTTCTATTGTAATTACAATAGCTTCCCTTCACATTAACTGTATAAACTCCCGGTTTATTTATCTGAATGGAATTGACTGTATCACCTGTATTCCATTGGTAGGCCGTTGCCTCCGTTGAATAGGCATTTAATTGTATGGTAGCATTAGGACATAAAGTCTTAAAGTCATTAATTACCGGTAGATTGTTTTGCAATAAAACGACTTGCGTGGTATCAATATTCAAGCATAGTCCGTTGGAAGCGATTACCCAATAAATGCCCGGCTCAGATACGTTCAAAACCTGTCCGGTAGAACCGTCACTCCATTGATATGTATAATTCGCTGATTCCGCCTCCGGATTCAATTGCACTTTACTTCCTTCGCACAGACCTGCCTGTCTGTTCAGGCTAAGTCTGGGTAACGGATTCAAATGCAATTGAACAGAGTCTGATTGTTTACAGCCAAATTTATCTTTTACATTTACCCAATATTGCCCCTGCTGAATTACAGAGATAGCCTGCTGCGTTGATCCTGTATTCCAAAGAAAAGTACTGCCGTTATTACCTGCATCCAGTGTAACTGACTGACCTGCACAAACAGCCGTATCCTTTGGAAAATTAATAACAGGTAAAGGATGAACCATTAAGCGGAATTTACCCGAATCCACACAACCTAAAGAATTCGTAACAGCCACTAAATATTTACCTGTAGAATTTACATCTATTTTATGGGTTGTTGCCCCCGTATTCCATAAAAAGGTATTGCCTGCATTATTGCCTGCATCCAGCGTCACAGATTGTCCGGAACAAACGGAAGTATCGTAGCCAGGACTTACTACCGGCAA
>SCQT01000217.1 GCA_004322015.1 Chitinophagaceae bacterium | reverse complement strand
TATTACCGCCTTTTTTTCTCTTTCTCCTCCTTGGGGATAACTTTATTTTTTACCCGCTAAACACCTTTTTATCCACACATTGTGAATTACTTATCCTTTAAAAAACTACCGAACCATTGAGATAGAAAGTTGAATTCAAAAAATTCTCTGACAAACCGAAAACCCCAAACCCAAAACTCAAAACCCCAAACATCACTCGATCATCGCTGCCGCTACGGTTTCGTTAGTCGTTTCATCCACGAGAATAAGTGATCCGGTATAACGGTTTTTATCATAGCGGTCGTACACCAACGGCTGCGTGGTACGGAGATATACTTTGAAAATATCATTCATCCTGATAGTACGGTCGTATTCAATGCGCTCCAGTGTATTAATATCAATTTTGTATTCGATCTCTTTGATGACAGAGCGGACTTCTTTTGTAGTATGACGTAAAAAATATTTTGCTCCGGGTACGGGACTTTTAGGATTCAGCCAGCACATCATGGCATGGATATCCTGTGAAACCTGAGGTTCATTTTCTTCCTTAACAATCATATCTCCCCGGCTGACATCAATATCATCTTCTAAAGTAATGGACACTGACATGGGTGAAAAAGCCTCTCCCAGGGAATGTTTATACACGTCAACAGACCGGATAACCGAATGATAGCCCGAGGGCAGAATTTTCACTTTATCCCCCGGACGAAATATTCCCCCCGCTACCCTGCCGGCGTAACCCCGGTAATCGTGATATTCTTCCGAATGGGGACGTATGACGGTCTGCACAGGGAAACGGGCATCACTATGATTTTCGTCATTACTTACCGGAATTGTCTCCAACGTTTCCATCAGCGTCTGCCCCTGATACCAGGGCATTTTCTCCGAATAGTTAACTACATTATCTCCCAGCAAGGCGCTTATCGGAATAAAATGTATATCCTTTACTTTCAATTTTTCAGAAAACTTCTTATAGTGGTGAACTATATCATTAAAAATATTTTTATCATAATTCACTAGATCCATTTTATTCACACAGATAATCAGATGCGGTATCCTCAGCAGGGAGGCAATATAAGAATGGCGGCAGGTTTGTTCTACCACACCTTTCCGGGCATCAATCAGGATCAGGGCTAAATTGGCTGTGGAAGCGCCTGTAACCATATTGCGTGTGTATTGAATATGGCCGGGCGTATCGGCAATGATAAACTTGCGCCTGGGAGTAGTAAAATAACGATAAGCCACATCAATGGTAATGCCTTGCTCGCGTTCAGCCCGTAATCCATCCGTGAGCAATGACAGATCAATATTGTCCAGGCCCTTCCTTTCGCTGGAACGTTTTACGGCATCCATCTGATCTTCAAAAATAGATTTCGAATCATACAGCAAACGCCCTATCAGGGTGCTTTTGCCATCATCTACACTGCCCGCAGTCGTGAATCTTAATAATTCCATGCGATAAAAGTTATATGGTTTTATGGCTTTATGGCTTTATTGTTTTATGGTTTTATGGTTTTATGCCGAACCGCTATCTTCCCAGCCTACTGCTTACTGAGACTGCCACTGCTACTATTTACTACTTACCACTTACCGTTTACTGTTACTGCCTGCTGCTACTGTCCACTTCTCCTCACATTTTGACTTTAGCCTAAACTTCCTCCATATTTCGACTTTTATCTAAATTCATTTAAAAGCCGAAAGCTGAAAGTGCTGCTGCCCACTGCCCCGAAGATACGGGACTGCCTACTGCCGATTGCTTAGTGCCACTGCCTACTGCTCCTCAAAAATACCCTCTCTTCTTCCTGTCTTCCATGGCTGTATCGGACCGTTTGTCATCCCCTCTGTTTCCGCGTTCCGTCTGCCTGGAGGCAGCAACTTCCTCCACAATTTTTTCCAGCGTATCTGCGTCTGATTCTATACCTCCTGTAATGGTAATATCTCCCAAAGTGCGGAAGCGGATCCTTTTACTAACCACCTTTTCATCTTCCTTCAATTCCAGGTATTCGGACACCGGCAGCCAGGTATCTAAGCGGTGCACCACCTTACGTTCATGAGCAAAATAAAGCGGCGGGATTTCAATTTTTTCCCTCAAAATATAATTCCATACATCCATTTCCGTCCAGTTGCTGATGGGGAAAACCCGGAAATGTTCTCCCAGGTTCTTCCTTCCATTGAAAATATTCCATAGCTCAGGCCGCTGGTTTTTAGGATCCCATTGCCCGAATTCATCGCGGTGAGAGAAGAAACGCTCTTTGGCTCTTGCCTTTTCTTCATCCCTGCGGGCGCCTCCGATGGCACAATCTATTTTATTCTCTTCAATGGTATCAAGGAGCGTAACGATCTGCAGGGTATTACGGCTGGCGTTGATGCCCGTTTCTTCCTTTACCCGGCCTTTATCTATGGATTCCTGCACCGAACCGATGATTAACTGCACCCCCATCTCTTTGACCAAACGATCACGGAATTCAAGCGCTTCAGGGAAATTATGACCTGTATCCACATGTATCAGGGGCATGGGAATTTTGGCAGGCCAAAAGGCACGGCGTGCTAAATGGGTGACCACAATAGAATCTTTCCCGCCGGAAAATAAAATAGCAGGATTATCAAATTGTGCCGCCACCTCCCGGATTACAAAAATGGCTTCCGACTCTAATTCCCGCAAATGATCAAAACTATAAGGCTGCATACCGTTAATGATTATATTTAGTCTATCGGATAAGTAGATTTATAATATCTAAAAAAAGGCACTGGTAATAATGCCTTTATCACAAGCCGCAAAGGTAGGTGAATTTTTTAGAATTTGGGACTACTTCGGCCGATTTAGGTTAATTGATATTTTCTGCTGTTTCATCGCTAAACAAAATAAACTTTTCAAATATTCTTATCTACACATTATGGCCACCACATGCATCATGCCGCCCCTAACGGGACTGGTTCCCGATTTACAAACTTCTTTTCTACCAAAATATCGCCTCTACGGGACGTTGGCGCCTTAAAATATTATTTATCCCTTATCCCAAATTCACTAATAATAATCATTAACATTTCGTCGCACGCAGACTTCGCAAATGAGTGCAGATAAATCCGGTCATAACAGAACCCCCGTTCAATCTTACAGAATCATAAGGATCAGCGTTCGGTCTTTCTGTCTCCTGCACTATTGCGGGCAGTCTCCTTATAAAATTCAAAAGCTACTTTTAGTCCTTCTTTTATTTTCCACTGCGGATCATAGCCAAATAATTGGCAGGCTTTACTTATATCTGCCAGGCTGTGTCTCACATCTCCCGCGCGTTCAGGTCCATATATTGCCTTCGAATGATATCCGGAAACTTCCTGAATGCAATCCCATAGTTGATTGAGCGTAGTCCGTTCCCCGCAGGCAATATTAACCGCTTCATGATGTGGTAAACCCTTCGTATTCAATAATGCTTTGACATTAGCCTGCACGGCATTTTCCACAAAAGTAAAATCCCTCGAAGTCTCTCCATCGCCATTGATCTTAGGAGGTTGGCGGTCAATGGCCGCCTGCATAAATAACGGAATAACCGCAGCATAAGCGCCCTTAGGATCCTGTCTGGGCCCGAATATGTTGAAATACCTCAGTCCGAGGGTATGCAATCCGTAAACCCTCGAAAATATGTCTGCATACAGCTCATTTACTAATTTGGTCACTGCATAAGGAGATAACGGATTACCTTCATTTCCTTCCTTCTTAGGCAATTCTTTACTGTCGCCATAGGTGGAGGAAGAAGCAGCATACACCATCTTTTTGATGGATTTTTCATCTCTCACAGCCACCAGCATGTTTAAAAAGCCGGAAATGTTTACCTCATTCGTAGTAACAGGGTCATGAATAGACCGGGGCACCGAACCTAATGCAGCCTGATGGGAGACATAATCCATGCCGGATACCGCCTTTTTGCAGGTCTCCGGATCCCGTATATCCCCTTCTGCCAATTCAAAAGCCGGATTGGTAAAAAACTTTTCAACATTTTTCCGGTAACCGGTAGAGAAATTATCAAGAATGCGTACTTTGCCGGCGCCGTATTTCAGTAAATATTCAACGAGATTAGAACCGATGAAGCCTGCACCGCCGGTGACCAGAAAACGATATGCATTCAGTGGATGATCATGGTATGGAGTTTCGTACATGAAGTAAATGAGGTTTGAAAGATAAAAGTTGTCGGTTGTCGGTTGTCAGTTTTGTCAATTACACACGCCAATATTTCTCAACGTATTGAATAAACCTGAAAATCTTAGCCCCCAAAAAATCGTATTTATAATATAAAACTGAATATTCTTTTTCAAATACTTTTCATGGTTTGACACATCTTATTTGTTAATATCGAGAACCTGTTCAATCATCTCTTTATAATCCCCGCCATCTTAACCCAACCAACAACTGTCAACTCACAACCGACAACAGACAACCCATAACGGACAACCGACAGCAGACAACTCACAATCTCGCATCCACTATTCCTCTGTCCACCACTCCTTTGACATCATATATAACTTTATTTTTTTTACATATACTATCCAGATCTATATTCTTAAATGCATCATGCGCCACTGCTAAAATAACCGCATCATACTCTTTTATTTCCGGAAGCTTTTTCACAGACTCCCATCCGTACTCATGATTCACTTCTGCCGGATCAGCCCATGGATCATAGATTGTAATGTCAGTTTCATATTCCTTCAGGGTATTGAGGATGTCCACCACTTTGGTATTTCGCACATCGGGGCAATTTTCTTTAAAAGTAATTCCCAATACCAGGATTTTGGACCCTTTTACTTTGATATCTTTTCTTACCATTTGCTTTACGGTTTCATGCGCCACATAAGCTCCCATGCCGTCGTTCATCCTTCGGCCTGCTAAAATAATTTCAGGATGATAACCTGCTTCCTGTGCTTTTTGTGCCAGGTAATAAGGATCCACACCGATACAGTGCCCGCCTACCAGCCCGGGTTTAAAATGGAGAAAATTCCACTTCGTGCCGGCAGCCTCTAATACATCGGCGGTATCTATATGCAGCCGGTTGAATATTTTGGCCAATTCATTGACGAAAGCAATATTAATATCGCGCTGGCTGTTCTCGATCACCTTAGCGGCTTCCGCCACTTTAATGGAAGGCGCTTTGTGCGTACCTGCAGTAATGATGCTTTTATACAGTTGATCCACGATTTCCGCCGTTTCGGCAGTAGAACCTGAAGTCACCTTTTTTATCTTTGAAACCGTATGCTGCTTATCGCCGGGATTGATCCTTTCGGGAGAATACCCTGCAAAAAAATCCTTATTGAACTTTAACCCGGATACCTTCTCCAGCACCGGCACACATTCCTCTTCCGTCACTCCCGGATATACCGTGGATTCATATACGACAATATCTCCCTTTTTTAATACCTGACCCACGGTTTCACTGGCTTTATACAAGGGAGTCAGATCAGGGCGATTATTTTTGTCCACAGGCGTCGGCACGGTAACTATATAAGTAGTGCATTCCTTTATACGTGCCAGGTCATTCGTGCAATATAATCCTTTAGGCCGGCTGCAATCCGACAATACTTCTTTCAGTTTTTCGGAAGTAACTTCCAGCGTATGGTCATTCCCTTTATTCAACTCTGCGATACGGGATGCATTAATGTCGAATCCGAAAGTTTTATATTTTTTGGCAAACTCAACTGCCAAAGGAAGTCCTACATAACCTAAGCCAATCACAGCGATCCGGGGGTTACTCATATTTTTAAATTTACAGGTCAGTTAATTTTCATCTGTGTGATGCTCATTCTTTTACCCCACAGGCACATGGTGCTCTGTGAAGCAAAAATCCTTCCGGAAAGCCACCATCTGCAAAAGTACAACATACCCGGTGCATTAGGATGTTTTGGCTAAATGATATTTTGAGGTGTCGGATAGCACTCTCTTGTAATCCGCCGATGGCGGATGTCAGGATTGTAGCATGGTCAAACAGGAAGATGAACAGAACCCGCCTTTGGTGGGTGAAAGAATTCCTGAAATCATTCAATCCATTGAAATAAATATTTCTCATCATATCAGGAAGTAATTTTATTTTATACCCTCCTCCCAAAATCATGTCACTCCTGCGGAGTTCTTAATATCGGGAATTGTTAACTTTTTCCCTTTCTACAATCTTGTCATCCGCATTCGCGGATTCTCATCACCTCAAAATATGATTTAGCCGCTGTTTTGAATTTCCCAATTTAATAAATGCACTTTGACGATATACAAGGTCATTGCATCAACTGTGGGTTTAATTTGACTTCGCCAAAGTATATCCTACCAAATGAGTGAAGCACTTAACTTTTGTCCAATGCAGCTAATCTTTTAGTTTAAGGATCGCTTACGGAATTTTTTCTACAATTTCAATATAATATATACCTTTGCATCATATAAGTGGTATTTGCTATATTTAAACTATCTTTAAAGACCTTAGTATGCTATGAATACCAATAACCTATTTTCTTTTGCGGGCCTGTTTACAGCAATGATCATCACTGCCTATGGCATTCCTTCTATCATCAAGGTAGCTAATATTAAAAAGTTATATGATAAGCCGGGGGGTAGAAAAACACATAAAGGGTATGTCCCCAATCTGGGAGGTATCCCCATTTTCGCCGGTTTTATTATCGCCTTCCTTTGCTGGGCTGATTTTTCAGGCTCCGCGCAATGGTCCTACTTTTTAGGGGGGTTAATTATCCTGCATTTTACAGGGGTTAAAGACGACATTTTCCCTTTAGCGCCTATGAAAAAGCTACTGGGTCAGATACTTGCCGCCGGAATTCTTGTCATACCAGGGAAATTCAGAATTAACAACCTGCAGGGTATTTTAGGCATTCATCAACTGCCGGTGTGGGTGGCTGTTCCGTTAAGCATCTTTGCGGTCATTGTGATCATTAATTCCTTCAATTTAATTGATGGAGTGGACGGTCTGGCAGCGGGACTCTCGGTCATTATAGCCCTGGCGTTTGCGCTTATTTTCTGGCAAAAAGGGATGCAGATCCCCTTTATAGCCTCCATGATCTTAACGGGCGCCTTAATAAGTTTCCTGTACTATAACATTCAACCCGCCAAAATTTTTATGGGAGATGCCGGCTCCTTATGTATCGGTTATGTGATGGGCACTTTTTCTTTTGAACTCGTGAATGCCGCCGATATACCCGGAAAGGCGTTATTCCATCACAATCCGGCTATAGTCGTCGCGTTTCTGATCATCCCTTTATTTGATACTTTAAGGGTTTTTTCTCTGAGGCTCTTCAATAAGAGATCCCCTTTTACGGCCGACGCTAATCATGTACATCACAGGCTGCAAGCTTTGGGATTAGAGCATAAATCCATATCTGCCCTCTTGTACGGAGTGAATATCTTATTTATAGGACTGGCATTTCTGATAAAAGATGTAAATCCCAACCTGTTTATCCTGATCATTATCGGAGTGGCCTGCCTCTTAGCTTCTGTGCCCGCCTTCCTGCTGCATCTGCGTGCGAAAGAGAATGCTGTCAATATACCCATTGAGCCGGCGCAGCCCATTCATGTGACCACCACGCTGAAAATCGGCAACGTACCTGAAGCGGTATCCGCCAATCAGGGAGCATCTTCCAAATTACCGCCGATGAACTAACCTTACCGGTCCTGCTTTTTAATAAGCCGGGTTTTTAACCGTATGTCTCTGACCACCTGAGTCCTCTATTCAATTGCCCACACCCCGGAACGCCGGGTACTTTTCAGCATACACCTTCTCTATCCCCTCCTTTAAGCTTATAGTTGATTGCCAGCCTAATTTCTTCAGTTTGGTGACATCCATCAGCTTGCGGGGAGTGCCGTCCGGTTTAGATGAATCATAGACTATTTTTCCCTGGTAACCTACGATCTCTTTGACCATATCCGCAAGGCCGGCAATGCTTATATCCGTGCCTGAACCTATATTGACAAAACCCGCCTCGTTGTAATCTTTCATCAAAAAAAGGCAGGCATCTGCCAGGTCGTCCACGTGCAAAAATTCCCGTAAAGGAGTCCCGGTACCCCAAACCGTTACCTGCGGTTCATTATTTATCTTAGCCTCATGAAACTTACGGATCAGCGCAGGCAATACATGAGAATTGTGTAAGTCGTAGTTATCGTTAGGCCCGTAAAGATTGGTGGGCATCACGGAAATGAAATTGCATCCATACTCCGCCCGGTAAGCATCGCACAGTTTGATACCTGCGATCTTGGCAATGGCGTAAGGTTCATTAGTAGGTTCCAGTAAACCGGTCAGCAGATATTCTTCTTTCAACGGCTGCGGCGCCATTTTGGGATAGATACAGGAAGAACCAAGGAACATCAGCTTGGTTACTTTATTTTTCCAGGCTTGATGTATGACATTATTCTGGATCATCAGGTTGTCATAGATAAACTCAGCCCGGTAAGTGTTATTAGCCAGAATACCGCCTACTTTAGCAGCCGCTAAAAAGACATAATTAGGCTTTTCCCGAACAAAAAAATCCCCCACCGCCTGCTGATCCCGCAGATCCAATTCTTTGGAAGTCCGCAGCGCCAGGTTTTCAAAACCTTCTTTTTGCAGCCTGCGGACAATAGCGCTACCCACCATTCCACGATGACCGGCAATATATATTTTTGATTTTTTTTCCACTTTATTATAACTATTTAAATTCGAAAATTCAAACTCCAAAATTCGATTAAATACCAATCACCAAAATTTCAATGACTCAAACATTTTATGAAGTAATCGTTTTGAATTTGATTTTTGGAGCTTATTTGGGATTTGCAGCTTGTTATTTGGAATTTTACTCACTCGTACTGATTCAGCACCTTATACCCCGCATCCTTCAAAGTTTTCTCTTTTCGAAAATTTTCTAAGTCTGCCTGCACCATTTCCTTCACGAGCGCCTTCAGATCATATTTTGGATCCCATCCCAAGTTCTGCTTGGCTTTGGAAGGATCACCGATCAGCATATCTACTTCCGTAGGACGGAAATACCGTTTGTCAATAGCCAGCACTTCCTGGCCCGGTTTCACAGGTAAATCTCCTTGGCAACTTTTTACAATCCCTTTCTCTTCCACCCCGGTTCCTTTAAACTCCAATTCCATCCCCGCTTCATGAAATGCCATGGTGATGAACTCTTTCACGCTGTGTGTTTCGCCGGTGGCGATCACAAAATCTTCCGGCTTTTCCTGCTGCAGGATCATCCACATGGCTTCCACATAATCTTTGGCATGTCCCCAGTCACGTTTGGAATAAATATTACCCATATACAATTTATCCTGCATACCTAAAGCAATTTTCGCTACCCCGCGGGTGATCTTCCTGGTAACAAAAGTTTCTCCACGTAACGGACTTTCATGATTGAATAAAATACCGTTGCAGGCAAACAGATGATAGGCTTCCCTGTAATTGACGGTGATCCAGTAGGCATACAATTTTGCGACGGCATAAGGTGAACGCGGATAAAAAGGCGTCTTCTCACTTTGCGGGATTTCCTGCACCAGACCATATAATTCTGAAGTGGATGCCTGGTATAGCCTCGTCTTTTTCTCCAATCCCAAAATACGGATGGCCTCCAAAAGCCTTAAAGCGCCTATACCGTCCGCATTAGCCGTATATTCCGGTGTTTCAAAGCTCACTTTTACATGCGACATAGCGCCGAGGTTATAAATTTCATCCGGTTGCACTTCCTGGATGATCCGTATCAGGTTCGTAGAGTCGGATAGATCTCCATAGTGAAGCTTAAAACGGATTCCTTTATCATGCGGATCCTGATACAGATGGTCTATACGATCGGTATTAAATAACGAGCTTCTTCGTTTGATACCGTGTACTTCGTACCCTTTATTTAAAAGGAATTCAGATAAGTAGGCACCGTCTTGTCCGGTGACGCCGGTGATGAGGGCTGTTTTCATTTAGAATCTCTTTAGGACAATAATTTTGAAAAGGTATATAGATCAAATCAGTCAATTCGAATAGAGGGTTTCTGATCTGGTTATTCTTGAACCTAATTATGGTTTCACACAAAATTATATAACCAGGATTAATTTCTTTTGACGAATTGCAACAATTTCCTGCATGGTTTCAACCACCTCGTAATATACAAGGGACATAGATTATTTAATTTCCACGCCAAAATATCCTCTTTGTTAGCATTCCACCGGTTTTTAAACGAGCTATTACTAACGCCACCCGTCTTCATTTTTACAAGTATTTCAGGCAGATAGGTAACTGTAACCTCATACCGGTGTATAAACCTTAACATTAATTCATAATCTGCTGAGTTCTTCAAAAGGGTATTGTATGATCCATACCTCTTATATATCTCTCGTTTAACGAAGAAGGTCGGGTGCGGGGGCATCCATCCGTATTTAAATAAATCTTTTTTGTACTTACCAGACGACCATTTACGAATAGGTTTCCCTGTTTTATTATTCAGGTATATAAGATCTCCATATAATGCATCACAGTTGGTTTCAAGAATTTGACCAACAACATTAGATATAACCTGATTATTTGCATAACAATCATCGCTATTTATAATTCCTATGAGGTCACCGGAAGCCAAACTGATTCCTTTATTCATAGCATCGTAGATACCATTATCCTTTTCCGAAAGAAAAATTGATATTTTGTCTTTATAAGAATTGATAATATCCTTCGTGCCATCATTAGAATTCCCATCAATAATAATGTATTCAATATCTGAATAATCCTGGGCTATTACTGATTCGATTGTATCCCGGATAGTGTTACAACTATTATAAGAAATTGTTATTATAGAAACTTTCATGGATTAAATTATCAGTACTTATTCTTTTCTTACCATGATATTCTCAATTTAAGTAGAAAATTATTCATTTCATGAATAATTAGAATAAACTTTATACAGCTTTAAATACTGTTCTCCGCATTGTTCGATGGTAAAATCTTTTTTATAAGTACGAAAGGCATTCTCCCGCATTAATTCTTTATCTCGATCATTGAGTGAAAAATAGCGTTTTACTGCATTTACATAACCCCCCACGGTATGGTCTTCCGAAAGGAAACCACTATATCCATCTTTCACTACTTCCCCCACTCCCCCTGCTGGAGTACAAATAGGAATAACCCTCATAGACATAGCTTCAATTGTGGCAAGAGATAGACCTTCATAATCTGATGTAAGACAAAAGGCATCAACTGTTGCAAGGTAGTCTGCAATATTTTCTTTTCTTCCCAAGAAAAATATTCTAGGATGTGCCAGTTTCGTTAACTGATGAAATATACTTTTTGATTGCATCTGGCCCAAAACTAAAAGAATAACATCATATCCTTCCTCAAATAACTGATTAAAACTTTTATACAAAAGTAATTGGTTTTTCACGGGTGCGATACGTGCTAAATGAATAAAAACCTGTGTTCCTTTAGAAGGTTTATAGTTCGCTACTTCCTGTTTAACCCGCCAATAATTCTCTGTAATCGAGAGATTACGCGATCCGATATGAATATATTTGTCATAAGCCTTACCGTAAACCTTCTGCACAGTTTTCGAAACGGCTTTAGAATTGGCAACTATTTCAACTCTTCTCAATTTCAGAAGACATAAGTAAAAATAGCGATACCATAATGGAGTATCTGCCTTAACAAAGGTATGTACAGTGTAAAAAACTCCAAGCTGTCTGTGCTTAAGAATATAGGGAGCAGAATATAATAATCCGGCCATGTTGGCGTGAATCACTGATGGCTTAATAGATTCCAAAGCACGATAAAGGCGAATAAAGAGTTCTCTATTAAGCCCTGAATGTTTGCTAAGTGTAATCAGGTTAACCTTTGAGTCGAGCAAATACAGAGGATACATTTCTTTAGTATGCTTGCAAAGAGAGATTAAAAAAACCTCCTGTGTTGCAACTAGGTAGTTGCAGAGATTCATGCATAGTTTCTCAGCTCCGCCGCATGCTAAGTCAGGTATAACCACAGCAATTTTCATAATGGCCGACCAAGGATAAATCAAACGACCCCGGGTTATCTTTTATTTTCTGGGATTACAATCTTTCCTAACTCCTTCAAATACAATTCAGTTACCAACTGCCAATCAGGGAATCTCTTCAGGTTTTCTATCGCGAGGTTAACTTTATTATTGATAAAAGTATTATCCTCTATGAGCAGCATTTTCATCAATATATCAAGAGGATTCTCAGGATCAAAATAAATAGCAGAATTGCCACATACCTCATGTGCAAAATCAATATCTGAGGTAAAAACAGGTTTTTGGTAAAATGCTGACTCGATATAAGTTCCAGAGAAAGATTCCAAAAGTGTTGGTAGGATTAAGGCATCCGCGTTCCGATAGGCCGCATGGACATCCTCCAATTTAACAAGCCCTATATTTTCAATGATGTCACCTAAATCAAGCTCTATTACCTTCCCTAAAAACTCTGCAGCTTTTTTATGCTGCCGGGGATTTATTGTGATAATTATTTTATACTTTAGTTTTCTTTCTTTGATTAAAGTTGCTAAAGGAATAAATATCTCGATATTTTTATGCTCGTAATATCTACTAAGGCACAAAAATCTAAATGTCTTGATCCCAATATTTCCGCCTTTATTTTTTTCCGCTTTACTCTCGCCAATACGAACAGCATCTAATGAAACAGCATTAGGAATAACAAGTACCTTTCCCTCTAATTCAAAAAGATTTGACAGCCGGTTCTTGATACTATTCGTTTGTGCTGCAATACACGTAGCATATTTAAACTTCCTGCGGATTTCCCTTACCAACAACTTAAATCGCAACCTGGATTCCCAGCCTATCCGCTTCCAATATGTACTTTCAGGATAAACAGCATGTGACATATGGAAAAGTAATAGTTGTGGAATGGTATTAACAGGAAGTGCAATGTTACCCATACTAAATATAGCATCAGGGTGTATCTTATTAATCTGCTTTTTCAGGTAAATGTGATCAATATAGTATCGGAAAACTGGTTTTGTAAAGTATATTGGAATAAATTTTATATTTAGGTAATCCTTTTCTTTAAAGTTTTCGTAACCAACCCCTCCCGGAAGAAACACATAATATTCGTGTTCCTTCCCCACCATTTCTAAAGACCGTAAAAAGTTCATGCAGACACTTTTCGATCCGGCCACTTTCATTGCAACTGCATTTATAAGAATACGCATTAGATAAAAAAGAATCTTATTGTAATTGAAAGTTCTATATCAGACCCATCTTATTTTAAAATGGAGACTAAAAAGGCAGCCGAAGTTTGCGGACTTATTTTCTTTGAAAGCATGTTACTCCTCGATCCATACTTCAACAGCTCCTCTTCTGAAAGCGAAGTCAACCTCAAAATTGCAGTCTTTAGTGCTTCTTTATTTCCATTCTCAAATAAAAAACCGTTATACCCAGGTATTAAAAATTCAGTTGATGCCCCACAACAATCTGAAGTAATTAATGGCAACCCGCCTGCTGCAAATTCATGAATCACCACTCCCCATTGCTCAAAGAGGCTTGGTAAAATAAAAACTCCAGCTGTTCCGACTATTTGTACTAACAGCTCGGGTTGCATAAAATCTTTAATTTGAATGCCCTCAACGCTTATTTCAGTGAGTTCTTTATATAATCCACCATTACCAATAAGAACTAATTGCCATTGCATACCCTGTTCAGCTCTAAGTTCCTTGTAGGCATCAATTAACAATCTTATTCCTTTGTCTTCATGGAATCTTCCTACAAATATTAACGTTCTAGGGTATCGTTTCCGTTTATAATCCAGGCTCTTCAAATAAGCTTGATCAAATAATTTTATATCCGCACTATAGCAATTAAATAAAATATTCTTATCGTTAAATCCAAGCTTTTTAGCATATTCATATTGCCTTACGCCGGCTACCCAAATATAATTAATGAAACGGTGTTGATACCAACTAGAAATTAAACTGGCTACATACTGCCTGAATGATCCCCTCCACTGTGTATCACATCCAGCTACAATCGGAACTCCTATCTTCTTCATTCGCCTGCACACTTTGATATACATTTTATCCATCCATCCTGAAATATATATCATATCAGGATTAAGGTTTATAGAAAATTCTATCAATGTGGAAGTGGAAAAATCTGACTTTTTAAAATATGTAATGCCTTCACACAACGGCGGTTTATAAGGGGTCTGCCTGTTTTCGTCCCAGCTTATTACAATGATTTCAGCATCGTATTCATTTATTAACTCTTTCATAATAGCTATCGGGTAGCTAGCCAACTCAGCATACAAATACAAAATTTTTATTTTGGTTCCCTGATTTCCCATAGTTATGAAATGAATGATTTAACTGTATCTCACCTTAACTTTAACCTCATTGCATAATATGTTATTACTCCCACTACCAATATACCCACGGTATAGGCAGTAGAGGACAACATATCTCCACGTAAATGGAAAAAAAACATGCCCAATAAAACTGGATAAACCAGCGACCAGTAATTATATAAATTGACCTTGTTCAGTGACCAATATATATTATCAAGAGTGGAAGTAATAATGCCATATATTATAGCAAATATGATAATTCCAATTAATCCAAAATTAATGTATGACTCCCCGATCAACGGGCACGATACATTTGTGAACAACCATCCATTCTTCGCCGCGATCAGTGCCCCGGATCCAACCGGTTTTGATGGCCAGATGCTTCTCGGCACAAAAAAAAATATTGCGCCCAATAACTGTAATCCAAAAGTTACCCCGAAGTCATGAACATACTTAATCGTGTTGACGAACATACTATAGGCATCAAAATCTCCACTAACTGCCGCTTGAAACAAAAACTTCTTTGAAAAATCTTTTAGTATATTAGCTGACTGAGAAAACTTAATATCACGGAATGCCCCTAACAAAGGGTACAAAATAGTTAACCCGGCTATAAATAAAAGGCTAAATATGTGCTTGTTTTTCCATCTGCTTTTAAAATACAAAAATATAGAGATATAAAACGAAGCAGCCATGTACCTGGCTAATGCTGTCGGGAAATTACCTACTAAATTGATTAATAAAGATGTAACCAATATTATCTTTGAGCCTAAACTTTTCTTGAGTCGGAAATTGAGAATAGAAAATAATAAGAAATAAAGCAATAGGCTTCGGGTAATAATTTCTTTTAATAACCATTGAGTTGTACTGGAGGCTTCAATAGAGCTATTGGTTCCTCTGCTTAAAATATTAGTAAAGCCGGCATTTGAGATATAACTTCTAAGGATAACCAATGCCAAAATAAGGAACATAATACCCTTGACCCACGTCAAATTCCCTACATGCTGTAAAGACCTCCCAATATTGAATTTCCTCTTAACATAATAATCATTGGTCAGATAATAAATTAAGCTATAAATCAAAAACCAAAAAAATAAGAGAACATTGGCAAATAAAATATCGTTTGGGGTAAAAGTTGATCCCCATGGAAATATGTTGAATACATATTGAAAAAAAGGAATAAGGCAAAAGAAGATTAAATTAAACAGCCAAAAGATTTTATTGAGTGAATAAATTCTCGAATCTAATACAAAAAGGTTCAGGATGCATATTCCTAAATTAATTATAAAAGTAGCCACGATAGGTGCTGACCTTTCATCCACATTCAAAAAAAGTAATGTATAAACAATTACCCCAAATATTAAAAGGATAAATGCATATAAAAAAAGCTTAATCAGACTCCCGGATATCCTGCTGCTAATTCTTCTCATTATTATTTCATAAGGCGCCAGAAATTATATACGGCAAACCGTACTTTGGCTATTGCATAAAAGGAGAAGCCAAACTCCTTTTTAATAATCATCAGGGTTTCTTTCTGAGAATCAAAAATTTGCCTATCCGAAACGCCGCCAAGATAATATTTGACTAAAGGTATATCTATATATTGAATGGTTTTGGCACGTCGAAATAACCTGATTGTCCAGTCAAAGTCTGAAGCTATCTTATATTTCGCTTGGTAGTTGCTTACAATATCTCTTCTGACAAATAGGCTTTGATGGTTAATAACCATCCCTTTCCAGAAAGATCTCAGACTGATGGATCCTCCAGGGCAATGATATTTTAATACTCTTCTACCTTCGTCCAAAATAATAGTATCAGAATAGATAATATCCGATTTTGTGGTGTCCTTAACAATCTTTAGTACAAGTTCATCCTTATACTCATCTCCCGAGTTTAGAAAATTAATATACTTCCCTGATGCCTTAGCAATCCCTTTATTCATGGCATCATAAATTCCATTGTCAGGTTCGCTCACCCATGAACTTATCCGCCCTTTATTTTCCTCAATTAAACTCAAAGTTCCATCAGTAGAACCACCATCAATAATTATAAGTTCGTAGTTTTTAAACTCCTGTTTAAAAACACTATTTAATGTCCTCTGCAAATCCTTTTTTGCATTTAACACAACAGTAATAATTGAGAAATCTATCATTAAAAAGGATTAAAAAAGATTAAAATCGGTAGTGCGATTGTGTCAATGTAAAGGTTAATTAAGCAGAACGAACTTGTTAACTGATCTGTACTTATCGTCATAATTGACCTCCAACATATATAGCCCGTCGCTAAGATTCATCTTATTGAAATTTATTGTAAATTTCGTATCATACCAGTTGGCATACCTGCCAGTTAATACTACTCTACCATTCAAGTCAATGACTCTGTAAAATATATTTTTTATATCTATAAGATTAAACCCTACCGTTACTATATTATTCATCACCGGGTTAGGGTACAAAAATGCTTTAATTAATGTTTTTTTTGAGGAATAAGCACATCCTCATTATAGCAAGGCACTTTTTGATAATATTGATAATTCTGTTTGTAATCTTCAGTTAACCCATAAGTCATATCAGAGGAACTATTCATTCTGTTGTAATTATTAAGAGATTTATTTATGTCATTGTCCGGAGCCATGTTCTCCTTCATTATGTCCCCGACATTTAGAAAACTATTGCCTGTTACATTTATCCCTGTTGACCCCTCATCTAGGTAAATGCCAACAGCCTTAAAGTCTGGATTTGACCATCTTGAGTTATTAATATTCTCTAAGAAGTTATTTTTTATTTCAGTTCCTGGCTGATTAGATAAAGTATAAATTCCACCACCATCACTCATCAGCGCCATGGCGTTATTAATATAATTATTATCAATTTTATTATTAAATATAGTAGTTGTCTTATTACTCCAACCATACCCTACACTTATGCCGGTGTAAGGGAGATCAAATAAGGCATTATGTTCTATAGAAATATTATTTGCATACCCTACAAAAATCCCTACGGATGAGGGACAATCAGTACCAATATTGGTAATCAGGTTATTATCAACCGATATAAATGAGCAATGGGGGAGTCCCGAATTACTTTCCGATAGAGTCCAGTCAATAATAATTCCATCTCCTGCTATGTCTCTCAATACATTTCCCGAAATCGAAGAGGAGGTCACATTCGTATTGAATTCAATTCCGTTATACCCTAAATGTTCAAACATACAATTATCAATTTGCATATTTTTTGCATTTTTCACTATTACTGCTGCCAACGATGGCTGAGTGGGTAAAGTCAGATTAATATTCGCCTGGTTGGCAATATATGTTTCCGAAGTATCAAGAAACCAATTGGTATAGCAAAATCTAATCCCTCGAATTATAATATTATTTATCGGTTTATCTTTAGCACCCCATATAACCAACAGGCTATCTATAACGGGAATAATAATTTTATCTTTACCTTCATTATAAGATTTCAAATATAACTCATCATTCTCTGTATTAAGGTACCATTCGTTATTTTCATCTAGAAACGCAAGGCTATTTTCAAGCCGGAATGATTCGTTATTAATATTTTTTATTGGCCAAATTGTGAAGGTAGCATTATCCTTATTAAGGAAAGTGAAGTATGTATTCTGACCATCTGTGCTCACGTCCTTTATCCTCAAAATATGGCAGGACCATAATCTTTGAACGATTAACTCCACTGGATTCTCTTTATTGACTAAATCGTCGAAAGGCAGGAGATTTGTCATCGCTCTCTTATTAGTATAATCCCAATTTAGCTTAAGATAATTACACTTATCGGGATATCCTGCTCTTACTAAGGCACTGTCATTTCTATAGATTTGCCGAAATCTTTTATTTCCAACGTTAGCAACATAATACTTTCCCGTCCGAAAAAAGTCTGTAACTCTTTGCCCGCCTGAAATTATAGGTGTATCTAAAGGGTTCTCCGGCCGGAAAATTATCTTTAAAGAATCATTATGAGAAACAATTGAAGTATCCAGTATTATAGGCTTAGTTAGAATATAGGTGCCTCCTTTTAAAATAATTTCGATACTGTCTAGTCCGGTATTCTTGAGAGCCTGGATTTGTGCAATTACCTTGTCGAAGTCAGAATACGGTTTCGTAATACTCCCGTTCTCATTAGACAAAAATGAAGGGCTCATATATATTTTCGCCTGTCCAACTGAGACTAAAAAAGGAAAAAGAAGAAAGACTGTAAATAGCCCTTTATACAGGAAAAGATTTCTCCTGAGAAACTTTTTTGAACCCATAAAATACAGCATAAATAGGTAAAGGAACTTTGTCCAACTGGTACCATTCCTCCTTCTTCGATCTGTACCAGATTAGAAATCAAAAGTAATTATTTTTCGTTTCTCAAATACATCTCTACAAATTTATTTCATATCCAAACTTTTCAATATGAGGCTTCCAAAATTCTAAATCATATTTCTGCCATCCATGGCATCCAAATGGTAGTTCTTTTTGATTTAATTCATAAAGTACTCTTGGATTACACTCAAAACTGAATTTGGAGGCGATGCGAGGATCAGGTACGTTAAACGTCTTAATATAGCGGGGGATAAGCATTCCCCAAAAAGCATCCTCATTAATTTCAATATTTTCTACAAAATCTCTTATTGCACCTCCGGACTTAAAAAGTCTGCGTAAGATAAAATCAACTTTCTTAATTTTGAATCTCACAGGCATTGCTCTGTATGACTTTAATAAATCAGAAAAAGAAGGGAATATGATTTTCGATTCGAGACAATTAATATAAGTGAGTACCTTCCTAAGTGAAAAACCACCATTCCCTACCCGCCATAGTTTCGCATCTTCTCCTAAGACAACATGATTTTCAAACCACGGAGCACCCACATAATCAAACTGCTGCCTACACCAATAACTTAATTCATCCTCAAAAACAAAAGCATCCAGTTGGTATACCAAAATATAATCATACTGAATAAATCGTTGATAGAAACTCACAGACGTCATAATTTTATTATATCCTGATACGTCTTTAAAAAAATGTTGAGGAAAAAGCTCAACACGATAGGGTACCCTGTTAAAATAGGAGATATACTCGCTTAGGTTCAGCCCACCATATGTAACCAGGATAATATCATGGTCTCCCAAAATCCTGATGCATTGTTTGAGTGAAATTATCTCACTATATGTTATCTCCTGCTTATAAATTGGTATTATTACGCTTATCTTCATTCTTCAAGAAATTAGTGGGATACGTTATCACGAAACGATGATCTTCAATCATGAAATCAAAGACTTAGATCTACGTCTTTTATAGGATAGCCACACGTTCTCCATTAATACAAAAAGGGAACCTAGCAGCCATCTCATTTCATAGAAAACTCCGATATTACCCGCCATAAAAATCCTTTGCCCCCAGAATTTGAAGATTTGGAAATCCGATTTTGTAATATTTATCTTTCCATAATCTTGTATAAATACCGGCAGTTTATGTTTAAACTTTTTCTGGAGAATAAGGCTCCACCTTAACCACTCATTATCAAACCTGCCAACAGAGAAATGACGAATGACAATATCATATACAACTGCTACTTCATAATGATCCAGTACTCTTAGAGAGAAATCCAAATCATAACAATGAAATCCTGTAAATATATCCTGATCAAAGTTCACCTCTTCCCATACCTTCTTCTGAACAGCTAAGAAGACACCATCGAGGACCACAACCCTTGATATCTCCTCATTTCTTGGATTTGAATATAAATGAGAAAAATCAGAAGCTTTATCTTCCTGGTAAACGTTACAATAATCAAACTGTTGAATACCGCCCCAACCGGAGGGGATTTTGCTTTTATAGCTACTCCCTGCAACTCCTATCAAACCCAATTCCTCATCTTTAAAATGAGAAATGATGTTCCTTCCCCATCCCACATTACTAAATTCTATATCTTCATGTATAAAGCATAAGTATTTATACTTTGCTTTTTTTGCACCATTATTATAGGCTTCCCCAATACCATATTTACCTGAAGAGTTTTCGATTGCAATTATCTCATAAGGTATCCCTATTGTTTCCCTAATATTACCTACAACCAAGGATAACTGTCGAGGATCCTTAGAACAAATAATAATTGAAATCATTATTCATTGTTTAAATAGGAACTAATCACCGACCATATTCCTTCGGAAACTAATAAGTAAATGATAAATACTACTTGCCAATTTCTTTATTCTCATTCTCAAAAAGATGAATCTCATTCTTCTATCCATACTCAAAAGTAATTGGTAAATGTAATGTCTGTCCTCTTTGCTATCCAATTGTCGCCTGATCTGAAGATATCCGAATGCTTTGATTCTTAATGCATGTACTATGTCGCTTTCCTGAACCCTTGGATTTTGTCTAATATATTGATAAATTATCTTTTGCTCATTAAAGCTTTCCTTTTTTGGCTTAAATGTGGCTGTATTTTTGTGTCTAACAAAATAGTTCAGGTATTTCCCTGAAACATATATATCCCCCATAAATGAAAGCTGTGCAAAAAAATACCAATCTCCGCAGTATGACATATTTAAATATGCCCTATTCATTTTTTTCGTAGCATCCTTTCTAAAAATAACCGCACTGGCATTACAAATTATATTCTCACCAAGGAGACATCTCCTATTAAATTCCGCTCCTGAAATAATTCCTGAAAGATTTTTATTGTTGGTTTTTCCAAGAATATTTCCATGAGGTGAAATTATAACCGACTGACAAAAAGATAAAACCACTTGGAGATTTTCCTTTAGAGGTCGAACCAATTCATCAAGGAAAGTAATATCAGATTTGTCATCACTTTCAGCAATCCAAATATATTCACCATTGGCTATTTCCAGACCTTTATCCCATTGCCTGAAGGGGCTTCCGCTATTCTCAGAGTTATAAACAATTTCACTAACCTTCGAATTCTCTCTATATTTTTCTATAACTTCTCTACTCTCGTCTGTAGAATGATCGTCCAAAATGATTATTTCAAAATTATCATAAGTTTGATTAAGGATACTGCTAATCCTCTCAGGTAGAAAGTGGGCATGATTATAATTGGGAACAATAACTGAAATTAATGAATGGGGCATTTAAAATGATTATTTTAAAGATTCATTTGTCTGATTTGACCAAGATCTCATTCTTCATTTATAAAATTTGACCATAAAACTTTTAATTATTATTATAGTACCATGTGATATAATTAACAAAACATGCATTGCATCCTGAAATCTGAAACAGCATAACAATCTTAAAGTAGCTTTAAAATAATTCTTAAGAGCATCATGAATAAATGCAATATTGTCCTTATTTAATCGCCTCGATACCTTATAATACTTACACCTCATAAAGAAAGCATATTTATCCATCATCCCTGGCTTAGACTGCTCACTGAAATGGGAAACCCTGATTAACGAAACGGAATTATCACTGTCATCATATAGGAATTTCGCGCCAACAAGAGCACATCTAATAAAATAATCCCAATCTTCGTTTCCTTTCAAAGCGATATCAAACAGACCAACCCTGTTAACTAAATCTCTTTTAAGCAGGGGGCTGCTCATAACCATAATATTTGACTTCAGTAACCTAACTGCTATCTCTTTGCAATTACCTGATATTTTGGGCATCCACTCTTCATTGGCACCTGCCCTATCTAAGTATAAGTTTGATAAATCATTATTAAAAAAGTAAAAACATTTTCCATAAACAATATCTATATCGTTCCCATCAAACAAATCTAACTGCCACCTGATTTTGTCCACACCAATCAAATCATCCGCGTCTAAAAATTGAATATAATCACCTTTACAATGTTTTAATCCTAAGTTTTTGGAACTGGAAACACCCTCGTTATCTTGATAATAATACCTAAACCTCTTATCTCTCGAACAATAATCTGAAGCAACAACCTTTGTATTATCAGTCGAACCGTCATCAATAATTACACATTCCCACTCACTATGAGTCTGATCCAACACACTTTTTAGAGCCTCACCTAAAAACCGACCGTAATTATAACTACATACAATTATTGAAACCAAAGGGCTATTCACAATATTTGATTACCGACTTTTCCAGAAAATACAGGTTTTAATCAGCGTTTTCCACTTTATAGGGTTAAACCAAGAATTAAACGGATGGAAATGCGAAAACAATAATAGCAATAGATAAGGATGATAATATTTAAGCCTTACTATGTTAGCTTCTAAGTGTGATTTGATAAAATGATTTAACGATTCAACACTGAAGTAGCCAATTCCCCGGTTCTTTTTATCTAAATAAAGAAGCCAGCTCCGTAGTCTTTTCAATTCGTTACGACTCCCATTTACATTATTTGAAATAAATTTAGTATGTATATCCCTCTCTTCATTGGAGAGAACACCACTGAGATTGTAAAGGTGAATTAAACCAACTTCATTAGTACTTGGCTTTTGAAATTCATAATATAGCCGTGATACTTGCTGTGAATGAAAACGATACTTTAACAATACTCTGGGGATATTTTCAAATATTATATTATCTTTCATTAATCTTACCCATAATTCATAATCTTCGACATGAGAATATCGTGCGTCATATAAATGATTTCTATTGGAGAAGATACTTTTTCTTATCAATACTGACGGGTGAACAACAGTACAATAGGATAATAACCCTGCTTTTATATCTTCATGTTTTATCGGATGCCTGAGAGTTTTCAGCATCTCCCCGTTTTCATCTATACAATCCGCCCAGGTTCCACAAACTCCAATCCCTTTATTATCCTTCAAAAGTCTATATTGCATTTCCAGTCTTTCGTGCAATGCGATATCGTCTCCATCCATCCTTGCGATATATTTTCCTTTAGCCATGGTAATACCTATGTTCAGACTTTGCACCAAACCAGTATTCTCCTTTTTTTGAATAAATCTTATTCTTGAGTCATGGTATTGTAAGATCTTAAATGGAGTTTCATCTTCTGAAGCATCATCTATTATCAGGAACTCAAAGTCTTCAAAAGACTGAGACAGAATACTGTTAATTGCTGAATCAATGTATCTTTCACAGTTGTAAGTCGGCATCAACACAGTGATCTCTGGCATTGACTATAATTTTATCCAGTTCTCGGGGATCAGGTCATTTGTATTGATGGACGGGTCATTGAACCACTTCTTAGGTGCGATAATTATTTTCCCCGGATTCCTATTCAACCATGCCCCCCACCAGCTAAAGCTACTGTTAGCGATAATATTATGCTTACACAAACTCATTAGCTGCATATCTCGATAATTACTACTTCCATAATTATGATTAATAAATTGCACAGGGAATTGGTTAACGTGCAGATTAGCCTCCGCCCATGCTACATCATCGGAAAACACAAAAAAATAAGGGTTGGACACTTTGGAATTAATTATATCAATAGCCTTATTATAATATGATAATGAGCAAGTACCATGAATTTGATTCACTTCTTTGTTAAAAGCATAATCGGATCTGCGAACATGTATTCCCACAGAATGAGTTTCATAGATTTGTGTAGCTACACGTTCATTTTCCAGACTAAATTGTTCTTTAAATTGAAAATCTTTTCGAATGATATTTTCTATATTTTTGAAATACTTCTCTGATTGCCAGTACCCATCAATATACGTTTTTGCAGGTAATTTGTTAAATATTGCGTTATACGAAAATCCTGATTCAGCATAATAAACCTGAAGCGGAAAGCCTATGAAATAAAGCAAATTAGAAATAATTGTCTCATAATGTCTATCCTTTTTTTTATACTTCTTTATTTCCTCATATGAGGCTATTTCACATGGAAAATTAAAAACATTTAACTCAAAATTCCGTTGGGTTACGCCCTTTATACCACGATATAATTCAAAAAAATTCCGATCTAATTTTAATTTTACCCCATGCTTTATTGCTAAATATCTTCCAGCTGCATATTGGAACATTTGATTTCCAAGGCCTCCCACCAATTTTGTTATTATCATAATTCAATTTAAGGTAGCCCGTTAATCGGATATTCTTTCATCAATAACTTGATATCATGAAGTAACCCAAAGTTATCCTGTAGCCAGTTTATATCTCTATTCCACCATTGAAATTTAGTAAGATATAAAATTTCTTCCTGAGAAAACCGGTAACGAATTATTCTGGCTGGGTTCCCAGCAACAATTGCATAATTAGGAACGTCTTTGGTTACTATCGCTCCTGCCCCAATTATAGCACCATCGCCAATTTTAATGTTGTCTAAGATAATTACATTCACACCAACCCAAACGTCATTGCCGATAAGTACCTTGCCCATCTCTTCAAAATAACTTTTATCAGCAAACGTGAATCCACATTGTTTATAGGTAGAGAAAAAAACGGGGCTTGTCGATGCAAAAACCGAGGAAGGATGTTTACCTAAGCTTATACATACCCCTTGGGCAATAGAACAAAACTTACCTATAGTCGCATTCATGATCGAAACGGACTTACCCATATAAGTAAAATCCCCGACTTTGACCCTGTATAAATAATTATAATCGCTAACCTTATTATACTTCCCAAAAACACACTCTTCAACCGTTACATGTCTTCCAAGTGCCAAATTAGATTCATACTTGGAATGATTAAATACGGTTGTTGGGGATATTAAAGTGCCATCTGATGCTTTATATATCCTCTTTAGCAAGGCAAAAAATTCTCCCAAAAGACTCATTCGTGAAGGATCCTTTTCATTAAAATCAAATAAGCTTTGCCGGCCCTAGAAGAAAAATATGATATAATAATAAAGATAATAACAAGAAAAGGAATCCTCTTTTCATACCCGACTCTCCTTATTTCCTTTACTCTTCTTACATTGAAACTACTGCAGATGTTCAATAGTTGTAGAAATAAAACCTTATTTTTAGGCCCATGCCCTCTAAACCTTTCTTTATACTTACCCCTTGATATCTTATGATATAAATAAAAATTTTCAAATAATTCCACTTTAATATTATCTTTACATTCATCGGTAACTCTTTGATTTGCACCATATGTTGTAACCAATGGTTCTTTTATAAATTTGAAAGTTTGACCAGTCGTAGTCAAATAATTAATATAAAAATCTATATCTACAAGCCACTTTAAAGTGGGATCATACTGTAAAGTACTCTCAAAATTATTTCTATAAATAGTGCTACTTGGAGCTCCTATCCAATTAGATTGAAATAAAAAAATGCTACTTGCCTCTAAAAGAGATAGTTGATTGTCGTTTGGGCAATGAATCCAGTTTCTCCCATCGCCAAATAACACCATAGAACTACTAAATGCAAAATTTAAATGATTGCTATTCTCAAGTGCCTTTACATATTTACCAAGACTTTCAGGGGACGAGAACCAATCATCATGGTGCAATATCTTAATATACTCTCCGTCTGCAAGACTAACCGCTTTGTTCCAATTTTCAGGAGAGCCTAAAGCCACCGAATTTTTAAAGTACTTAAGCTTCCCAAGAAAATTATATTCAGCCAACAAATTCGCTACCGAATTATCAGGACTATCATCCGTGATAATCACCTCATAATCCTTATAAGTCTGGGCTAACACAGATTCTAATGTCCATCTCAAATAAAGTATCTGCTTATAAGTAGGAATACAAATAGAAACCTTGCACATCTTCAATCCTTGTAAACTATCCAAACAATATTTCAAAATAAATAATCAGAAAATCCAACTACGTAGCGGTTAGGCAACAATAAATTTCATTCCGAGTACTGCCACATACTTCCTTTGAATAAAAGGTCTCAATTTTTTTTAAAGCTTTTGAACACATTTCATCAATCTCTCCCCTCTCAATAATCCCTCTTATCTTCCATACAAAAGAAACTGGATCATCTGCTACAAAACATTCTTTGCCATCTTCCAGAGGTAATCCTTCCTTCCCTATACTGGTAGAAACAATAGGTGTATGTAGAGAAATGGCATCAAATATTTTAGAACGGATTCCACTACCAATTCGTAAGGGGACAACCATTATTGCTCCTTCCATAACTTTAGCTAAATCATCTACATAACCAGTGAAACAAACTTTGGGTTTATTCCTAAATAAGGACATTGCCTCCTCCGCCCATTTTCCTACAATGTAAAAGGTCAAGTTGCTATCAAAATTCAGAAGTTCCTCCCAAATTTCGTTTAGGAACCAATTAACCGCATCAAAGTTTGGATAATGACCACTCCCTCCCAAAAAAACGATTTTCTCGTTGAATGTATATGGATGATTAACATTTCTGTCTCTTTTCAAGCTATGATCTGTTATAGGAAATGAAGAGGTAACAATTTTCTTCATAGGCAAGAATTTAGATAAAGTAATCCTATCCAGTTCACTCAAAGTGATTATCAAATCATACTGTGATAAAAGCATGATTTCCTGCCTTTTCGCTATCTCTATTAAATACCTCTCGTAGGCACCAGATTCCTCGAATGTTTTCATCTCACGTTCCATTCTGACAAACCTAATCTCATGATGTACGAAAATCTTTTTAGCCTGCATAGGAAGTATTTCAACCAGCCCCAAAAGATCAGGAAATTCTACTTGTATTATATCAAAGGAAGTTCTCTCAACTAGATCACTAATCTTTACAATAAAGGATGGATCTATAGGATAAAAGTTAGTATTGTATAAGGTAGCTCCATGCTTGAGAAAAAAGTTTTCATCTATTTTGCTCACGTCCGAATGTGAAATATGCCGATTACATACAAAATATCTAAATCTTTTAAGAACCTCCATCATTCCATATCCAGAAAATATATTAAAAGATTTATTTTTCCTCTCTATTATATTATTATCGATCACTCTGGCCACCCTTATTTTTACGTCTGGCCAAAGACTCTCAATTTCAATGATATCCTTAGCACTCGCTTCGGGGCAACAAAGAGTAATATTGTGATACTCTCTTATATAATCAATAGTACGGAAAGTCGCTTGATGCCCCCCTGAAGTCAATGGATAGGGTAGAAATGGTAATATGACTAAAATTCTCATTATAAAAATTAAGCATAGGAAAGTTATTTCCCCGATTTCCTATTGAAAGCATAAAGCATGCCTATATTAGCATTGTTTGGATCAAAAGATAATATTTCATATTTTGCTCCTAAAAGGTCTGAAATTAACTTCTCAGGACCCTTCTGATGCCATTCAATCATGATCATCTCGAAGTTTCCTAAAAGCCGTTCTTTAAATAATGAACTAATAATTTCATATTCTGCGCCCTCACAATCAATTTTTAAAACAAAACGATTAGATGGATTTAATTCAAAAATATTTTGAAATGTACTTACTACTTTTTTTAGTTGAATAGAGACTAATATCTTTTGATTCTCATATGCAGATAAGTAGGAAGGGATTCCATTAATACCCATACTACCCTTAAAAGTAGGGATATAGTCTACCTCTAAAGAGGCGTCCTCTTTTCCCAAGCCATAATTAAATGGACATATTTTTTTTGAAAAATCATTAATCGAAAAATTATTCATGGCTTGTTGAAATGTTGCCTCAAATGGTTCAAATCCATAAACCTTCAAAACATTATTAGATCTGGCAAAATATAAGGAGGTACACCCTACATTCATCCCTATATCAATAAAAATATATTGGTCATCACATATAAAATTGTATATTCCCTTGATAAAAATTTCTTCAAGAATAACTAACTCTTCCCAGGTTTGAAGATAAATACTAATACCCTCGATATTGATTCTTAATTTATCATTTGATTCCAATGTAAGAGTTGCTTTTGTCTTAAGGATCAACCTGTCAAGTTTCTCTAGATCCTTGATAATTGATTCATATTTAAACTTATCCAGCACAACATCATATTTCTTCCAATATATCTTACCACTTTTCAGTTCCACAATATCCAAACTTTTTAAATCAGATAGAGTATTTTTGCCTTTCTGATTGATTCTATATATACCCAATCCAATAATACTTAATATTTTTTTAATTAATCTAATCATCGTAACTCTTTATATCATAATTAATTAATATGGCTGATTTAACATCATTCAAAATGATGTCATCAACTTCTTGCTCTGTATTGTATATATTTTGCGAATTTATGAGGCAGGCGGGTAAATTATTAACCCAAAGTAATATCTGATTTTCAAGTCCCGGTGAATATAAAAAAACTGTCAAATAATATTGTCCAGGGGATAACCTAGGTGATTTCAGAGTATATTCTATTTTTGTCAATCTATCCCTCTTTAATATCACTCCTTTTGAAATATACTTTGCTTTAGTATGAATGATAATCTCATCTCTCTGATTATATAGAGCTAAATCCATAAATACATTATTATACTCTTGATTAACTGACCTAATCCCAAATAAAAACTTTATATCATCTATCGGACTTAGGTTATTCAGATACTCGGTATTAAGGATGCCTTCCCAAATAATCCCTTGTGAAATTTTATTGATAATCCCTCCTTTCCCATAAGTAGAGCTTTTGACATAATTTTCAAGTACCTCATCAACCTTCCCTATAAATTTTGCTTCTCCTTTATAGAGGAAAAGGCCAGTTTTACACAAGGCAGCCACCGCTTTCAAATTATGACTAACAAATAATATAGTCCTCCCCTCTTCCCGGCTAACTTGATTCATTTTTCCTAAGCACTTTTTTTGAAATTCTGCATCCCCCACGGCAAGTACCTCATCCACAATCAGTATCTCTGGTTCTAAATGCGCTGCCACTGCAAAGGCTAACCTCACATACATCCCCGAACTATATCGTTTTACAGGAGTGTCAATAAACCGCTCCACTCCGGCAAAATCCACGATTTCATCAAACTTCTTTTCTATCTCCTTTTTCGTCATTCCTAAGATGGCACCGTTTAGGAAAACATTTTCCCTTCCGGTCAGCTCGGGATGAAATCCGGTACCGACTTCCAACAAAGAAGCCACCCTTCCTTTCATCTTAATGCTGCCAGTAGTCGGACTCGTAACCTTGGATAAAAGCTTCAGCAGGGTGGATTTCCCGGCCCCGTTTCGCCCGATAATGCCCAGAACCTCTCCTTGTTTTACTTCAAAATTAATATCTCGAAGTGCCCAGACGTATTCGGAATTCCCTTTCTTCGTCCGGTCATTTGTTTCGCCTAGTTTGGAAAAAGGATCTTCCTTGCCCCGCACTTTTGCCCACCACCGGTTTAGGTCGTGGCTGATCGTGCCGGTTCCCACTTCGCCCAGGCGATATTGTTTGGAAAGATTTTCTACACGAATAACAGTATCAGACATGTGTTTTTTAAATAATAAATTACAAAGATCAAACCTCAAGCGCCAAATAAATTCCAATTTTCAAAATTTCAATAACGAAACATCTTTCAAGCACTTTCCGTTTGGAATTTGAGGTTTCTGTCTTGGAACTTACTCACCTGCCGGCGTAGGTGGGTTTGGGGTTTATATTTTGTTATCTAAATTTTATCATTATTGTCCGAGTAAAATCATACAACTATAGCCTATACTCCTTTGCAGGAAAGTGTTTTAGGCAAAAAATACATTGTTTCAAAATCGGGGGGAGTACCCCCTGGCTTTTTAG
>SCQT01000216.1 GCA_004322015.1 Chitinophagaceae bacterium | reverse complement strand
CAGATCAAACTGATAAACCTCCTTATACAGATCACTGATAGAATCCTTGTGTTCTTGTCTTCCACCCACTAAATAAATACATTCATCACCGTTAGCATTTCCCTGAACATATAAGACTGCGTGAGACACTGGATGCGGAAGATCCGGCAGAGTTTCCCAGCCTGCAGAAGTATCTTTTAAATCTAAACAATAAAATTTATTGGAAACACAGGATCCCGATTGTCCGCCAGCGATATAAATTTTATGATCATAAAAAGCAATAGCGCTGTTTGTCAAAGACAAGGGAAGATAAGGAAGGAAAGAAACTGCCGGTTTCTGAGTCCTATTATCCCAGGTAATACGCAACACCTTATTAAAAATGCCATTTTCATTTTCACCACCGGCAGCGACAATACCTTCATCAGTTGGACAATTGGCACTATATGCCAGCGGATATGGTAATTTATAAACATGTCTTAACGCGATCAGGGAATCATGCTGTTTTTCAAAAACATACAAAGAATCATGATAGACTTTTTTCCCTCCGTTCCAGGGGAACCCGGTTGGAAAATTTGCCCCCCCTCCGATGAACAGCTTGTCATTTGATACCCCGGTTACTGGTCCGGCCAGTCCGAACGGAGATCCATTATTTGAAGAAGGTAATACTCCTGCTATTCTCCATGAAAAATGTAATACAGCAGGTGAGGACTTGTTGCCGGTAGTTTGACAGGATGTTATCATAATCGTACAAAAAATTAATATGTACAGCGAGATTTTTCTCATGCGAATGAATTATTAAACGGATCTGAAATGATCAAAACCAAGCGCCTCCGCATCTTTCTTAAATTGTCCGAATTGTTCCTTATTCATGTTTTTTACAGGCAGGCGAAATTCACCACAGTCCAATCCAATCAGTTTCATATATGCCTTACCGGTCGCAATGCCACCATATTTTCCTAATAATTCGATCATATCAATAGCCTTCTGTTGTAACGCCCGCGCAGACTTCAAATCATCCCTTTCATAGGCAGCCATCAGATCATTATATAGAGGCGCCGCATAATTGTAGGTGCTTCCTACTGCTCCTTTTGCGCCTAATACCCATGCTGAAAGAAAATTTTCATCCCTTCCCCAAAGCATATCATATTTTCCATTTGCAAAATTTAAGCAACTGGAAAAGTCCATGAAGTCTTCATGTGTGTATTTAATTCCAGCAAAGCTTGGAAGTTTATTATCCAATTCTTTTACTAAAGAAATCATAGGAAAACTTGTGCCGTTCAGCACAGGAATGTGATAATAATAAAATGGCAATTCAGGGACCGCATTCCCCACTTCAACGCAACATTGTGCTAATTGTTTTATATCTGCAGGTTTAAAATAATAAGGCGCGGTTAATGCAAGGCCATACAAGCCCACCTTCTGTGCATATTGAGCCAGTTCGATACTATCTTGAATACAGGTTCCTCCGGTTAAAGTGATTACAGGGAAATTCTGACCTTTTGTGGCATCTGCCCAGGCTTTGCACACAGATTTTTTTTCTTCCATCGTTTGAGAAACACCTTCGCCCGTTGATCCATTAATAAATGCTCCACTTACTTTATTTCTTTTTAATAAGGCATAATAATCTCCAATTATTTTTAAGTTCACACTTCCATCTGCGTTCATAGGAGTAAAAGGAGCTGCGATTAATCCTTCTAAATGTTTGTATTTCATTTTATTTCTGCTTTAAATTAACTATATCTTTGATGCTCAATTTTCAATCACCAATTTGTCCCTTACTACTTAGAGCTATTCTTCTCTACCTCCACCAGGGTAAACATCCACTTCACCGGATGCTGCCAATCCTTGCCTCTAAAGCTTTCCACCGGTGCTTTTACTAAAATGCTGTTCCATCCTTTTTTCAAATAAACTTTCGTCGGCGGACGATATTCATAACTTTCATCTACCAAAGGATTTTCAGAATTATCATCTCTTCCTGGATAGGTCCAATGAGGAGGGGGTATCAATTGCCCGTCAATCCAGGTTTTGCTTCCTCTTTTATCCCATTGTCCTAATCGGGGTGTAGATACCACATGCGATCTGGAAGGATTATAAAAGCTTATCCAGAAATAACCGGTTGTATCCCCAAGGCTGTAAATCCTGCGATAAGCATACCAGGTTGTATTAGGCTTTGGATCTTTCAAACTACCGGAAACCAAAGGGGCAAAGAAATGGCGCAGCCAGATTGTTCCGCCGCTCAGAACTAAATTAGCAGTAGAATCGGGTAAAGAAGCTCCTTTCTCTTCCGGCCAAAACTTCGCCGCAGAATCACCATAATTTTCAAAAGGTCCAAACATTTTCCAGTCTATATCCGCCTGTCGTACATAAGGGAAAGGTTTGTGTTTAAAAAATTCTTCTTTTTGATCTAACAATCTGTTTTCAAACTTTTTAAAAGCCTGATATCTTGCGCTCGTATCGGATCCCATATTCGTGAGAAAACCATCATATCCCCTACCCTGCCAGGTCCGTTCGGCAAAGGCCAACATGGCAGGATAAGCAAGGTTCATCCGCAAAATATCTTTTTGACTCTTAGCCCTATCATCATTCCATAAGCAAATTTCGCCTCCGAGCATAGCTTTGGTCTGGTATTTCACACCGCCAATTTTCCTGTCGAAAATTGACACAACTCCACTTAACGGATCCATGTGGTTCAGATATAAATCACGTGAGTCAATATGGCGAATTACTTCATTTCCATAGCCGCTTTCCTGCGGACCTTCACTTTGCCAAAGTTGCCTGATCGTACTGTTATCATAATTCCCCCCGGGAGCCCAACCGATAGTTTTCTTACTCTGAGAATGAATCAGCCTGATAATTTCAGGTAAAAAGTTTTTATTGTGAATTTTCACTTCATCAGCGCCAATATGAATATACGGAATATCATACGTGCTGTCCACTTCAGACATTATGTTTTTCATTACCTGTAATCCCGAGTCACTTTGCATATTAAAACCAAATGCGCGCGTAAAAGCATCGCTATGCCCCGGCATATCAATTTCAGGTAGCAAAGTAATAAAACGATCCTCGCAATACCTGATCAGGTCATGCATCTGATCCATAGTGTAATATTGTCCTTTATCACGAAGCATGTTATCAGCGGCAGTGAGTTGCGGATACTTTTTTATTTGCAACCGCCAGGCAATATTTTCAGTTAAATGAAAGTGAAAAATATTCAATTTGTAATGAGCCATTACCCCGATCTGTTGTTTCAATTGTTTTACGGATTGAAAATTTCTTCCCACATCCACCATATAGCCTCTCCATGAAAAAGCCGGCCAGTCTTTGATATAACAGCCATTTATAAAAACATCGTCCCGCATCAACTGACGCAAGGTTTGAATGCCATAGAAAACTCCGCGTGCATTATTACCTGTAATAATAATTCTTTTATCGGTCACGTTCAACGAATAAGCTGCCTGAGGATTTAAGGGCACTTCCACTTTTCCCAACCTTAGTTCAATCGCAGGGTCGGCAGTATTTTTTATCCCGCTGACCAAAGAAACTATCCTTCCCTGTTTAGCAAACATCTCTTGAAGACCATACCCTGTGTTATATAAAGAAGCATTCTCAACAAAAATTGTTTTACAAGCATACATGGGAAATTTTTCATCCGTCCATTGTAAAGATTGCGGCAAAGGAACCAGCGATGGCTTCTGTTGAAGATCATATACGTAAGGGAATACCACATGTTTCCATACCATGTATCCGGGTCCGAGAAGATGCAATCCATCATTTGTATATCTCAAATCCAGATGGCCCTTACTATCCTTTAAAGCATCATATACGTCCACATATACATAGCCAAATGAATCTGCAAATGACTTTAAATGTTGATTTATATATGTTATATCCGCTCTTTTGTTCACATGAGTGGGAAAAATATGTTTGGCTGGATTTACCGGAAACATACTCTGCACGTAAACCTTAGTGGCAGGCGAATATTGATGAATGAGCCTTACAATTAAAAGTTCGTTTTTAAGAACTGTATCGGGCGGCACGCCTCTGGCGAGATCATTGATCCCAATTAATAAAAATACTTTAGCAGGTTTCCGTTCAACAATATCTCCAAGACGATTTAAAACTCCTGTCGTTACATCTCCGCTGATGCCGCGATTCAGCACATGCTTATTCTGAAACATTTCCACCCATTCCCCGCCGTCAGTAATGCTATTACCGAGGAAGATAATATCATTTTGAGTATAAGGCAGTAATCTGAATTGGGTTACCCGTTGCCAATAATAGGTTGAGAATAATGAATCAGGATAATGGGGAAGAGATATCTGTGCGAAGGAAATATCCCACAAAGACACGAAGAACGCTAAGACAAAAAATATCTTTGCGGCTTTGTGGGAGAGAAATTGGAAAAACCTGAAATTCACTTTAGTATCCCACAAAGACACTAAGAACATTAAAGGGAAAAACCCCTTTGCGTCCCGCACTTGCGGGATTGCACCTTTGCAGTTAAAAAAGGAAAAAAATTTAATATAATCTCTATCTCTCATCCTCGCCTCCATTTAATAACCCTAAAGGCAATCCCAGAATAATCTTTTCTTTCATATAATACGCCAATCTTATGCCGGCTTAATTTGACAATATCCGAATAGGCGGTGCTTTCACCTTGCTTGTCCACTAAATATTTCCTTACCCAGGTCTTGCCGCTGTCAAAACTTATTCGTACTGTCAAATCCTTTCTGTGAACGGTGTCATCATTATTACAAAAGGCTAAAAAGGTATTAGTGTGCTTACATCCTAAAGTAATAATGCTGCCCTGGCAAACGGGATCGGGAAGCTGCCGGTCATAATAAGTGGTATCCCAATGCACGCCGCCATCACTGCTAATTGCAATGATTCTGCACCTCGGTTCCCCTTTCTGATTACGGAGGTTCAACATCATTTGATTGCCGCATAATTCCGTCGCCATATTTTCATTTCCGCCCGGGAAACTCACATCGGCGCTCAAATGAAAGGTTTTCCCGTGATCATCGGTGTAATACCCGTGTGCCTTGTAGTCTTCAAAATGTGGTAAAGGATCACCTTCCGAATGATTGGCTGCCACATAGATCCTTCCTTTGTATTTTCCCCACATAAATTGCATGGCATGACCAGGAGTATTGGCATACGAACGCCAGTCCGGCTTTTTCACCGCTGAAGTAATATTGACCGGTTCAGACCAAGTCTTCCCATTATCGGTAGAAGTTTTATACCAAACCAACCGCCTTCCTATTCCTCTTCTGATATCGCCTTCGGGTTCATTACCGGTATTATAAAAAAGGAATATCCTCCCATGCGGATAAGCTGGGTCCGTCAGATCAACCACCGGTGCAGCATTACCGGCCTGAAGAGAATCATTGGTAGCCACAATCTGCAAAGCAGACCAGGATTTCCCATGATCCTTACTTCGTTTCATCACAATATTCACATGACCGAAATCAGCGCCGCCGTTCACACGACCCTCGCAGAAGGCTAATAAATCACCATTGGGAGCCTTTATGATGGCAGGAATTCTGAAACTTTTATAACCATCCTGACCGGAAATGAAAACAGGAATTATTTTGCTTTGTGAAAATGCAAAGCCAAGAGACAGGCAAATCATCAAAAGAGTTAAAACTAATTTTTTCACTTTAGTCAATTTATAATTTAATATTCTTTGCCATGCTTCGACAGGCTCAGCATGATTTACTTAGTTTCAGAATAAATTATTTCACCTTTATCATAAACGTACTTGCAGGTAAACCTGCTCCATTCACCAAATTTGCTCTTGTAAAAGGATTCCATCCATACACGACTTTCTCTACGGTTTCACCTTCGGGAATTTCTACAAAAACTTTATCATCTTTTACGACCGCCTTTACAGGAACAAAATATCCCTTATCATTCAAAATTTTAAATCCGATCAAAGGTTTATTGTCAGATGTTTTTAATCCTTTATTATATAATAAGCTGATCTCAATTTCATTTCTTTTTTTTCCTGCATCTGTTACCAGTGGCCCGGTCGGTACAATGTCTTCTTTTCCATAGGTATCGTGTAAAACGAGATCGGCCATCCTTAACCCAACGGGCTTTTTATCCGGATAATGTACATTCATCGAATCTCCTAAATCGCTCGTAATAACCATGCCCGAATTAGGAACCACTTTTAATAATTTTCTTTGCATATTCCTGAAATGATTCCATGAAGGGCGCATGATACTTGGTAATTGCACATAATAAAGCGGGAAATCATATCCCCAACTACTCCTCCAGTCCTTTACAAAGACAAGGAATAACTTACTGTATAGTTCCGGATTCTCTGCATCACTTTCGCCCTGATACCAAATTACTCCTTTGATCGGAAACTTCGTGATCTTAGCCACCCCCGCTTCAAAATTAAAGCAGGGTTCATAAGAATATCGTTGGAAAGGGGATTGCGCATATTTCAAATTTAGGTCCGCACGTTCTCTGCACCATGCCATCAGATAATCCGAATGACGCCATCCATATAATGCAGGCTCAAATAAAGGATCTTTTTCCAACGTTATCCTGTCTAACCAGGATATTAAAGGAGAACCACCTACTGCTAATTCAATTAACCCGATCGGAATATGTTCTTCCTGCTGTATCTTTTTCCCAAACCAATAGCCCACTGCAGAAAATTCGTCTACCGCCGCCTCATTATTCAGCTTCCAGATACCATGAAAGAAATCCAAATCATCGGCTTTTGCCATATCTAATGAATCCCATGGTACATCATTCGTCTCGGCAAAAGGCACATACTTAAATAAGCGAAGATTCTCATTCGGATCAGCTTTTGCCGCTACTTCTTTTCCGCCCTTTGCCCCAGCCATAAAATAATACATATTGGATTGCCCGGAACATAACCAGACATCACCGATCAGAATATTCTTATATCCAATTTTCCTCCCTTCATTTTCTATCGTCATCATCCGTGGATCAGCAGATGCCCGCATGGCAGGAAAAGTGACTACCCATTTTCCGTCTGAAGGTGTAGCCGTCGTTTCTATTTGATGATCAAAAGAAACTTTTACCACGGTTCCTGCATTTGCAACACCCCAAACATGAATAGGCTTATCTCTTTGCAATACCATATTATTTGTAAAAATATCCGCCAATTTTAATCCGCCGAAATTACCCGTAATGTTTTCATAAATAACCTTACACATTCTTTCGGCCCCTTGTTTATTCGGATGCAAGGTCCATTTGTCGGTAATTAAATTCGGACGATTAAAAAAGTATGAATACAAATCAATAAATCCTGTATGATTGATTTTCACCACTTGCCTGATCTTTTTCTGCGCTTCCCAATACCACGTGAAAGTGCTGGCCATAAATCTCGGGTGCGCGGTAAACACGGGCATCAGAGAGCAAACATAAATTTTCATTTTCGCATTTACAGAACATAAAGTGTCAATCAGCCAGTTATAATCCGGAATAAAATCATCTTTATAATCAGGCCAGGTGCGTGGATCGGTATCATTCACACCCAGACAAATAATAGCTATATCAGGATGAAAGGCCAATGCTTCCGCAAATTCTTTCGTTTTGTAATACGGGTTATATCCCATACGCATCAGCGTAGCGCCGCTGTGCCCGAAATTTTTCACTTCGTAACCGCTGCCCATTTTCTTTTGCAACAGCGCCGGATAAGATTGGGTAGCCGGATCGGGTAAAGTGTATCCATAAGTGATGGAATTACCGATACATGCGATTTTAATCTTTTTGTCTTGTGCCGACATCGGCTGTAAAAATTCCAAAAATAAAAGAAAAAGAAAGACAGATGTTTTTAACCACAAAAAAGATAAACAACCGCCGAAGGCAAGTTTGGTTTTGGCTGAAACAGGTTGCCATTTAAGAGATTTTGATAAAAAAGTCATCTCATTATATTCCTTTTAAATTTTAAATATACATAAACACTCTGCACTAATTAAGTAGGTTAATTGATTGCAAAGATGCCACAAAAACACGAAATTCTCAGCAAGCTGCTTTTCCGAATTGATCGTATCCTTGTGGCAGTCTTTATTTATATTCATTATCAGAACAACGGATAACCCGGGTTCTGTTGCAAGTCAGGATTATTAGTTAAGGTATTCCTGTCAATTGGCCACAATAACATATAAGATTCGGCAGGCGTTACAGTTGTATATTCATACACATATTTGTCACCCATCCTTCTAAGATCATACCATCTTTTTCCCTCAAAGAAGAATTCAAAATACCGCTCCTGCAAGATAGATTCAAAAGGATCTCCTCTTTGATCCACAGGCTCATTAGGATATCCTTCCACTGCCGGATTATAATTAGCACCGTAAGCCCTTTGTCTTATCATGTTGATTTCGTTAGCAGGGCTTTGTCCTAAAAGCGCTTCTGCTTCTGCTTTCAGTAAAAGCAGACCGGAGTAGCGATAAATGGGATAATCGTTAGTATAAACGCGGCTGCCGGCATTTTGCTCTCCCTGGTATTTGCTGGCGAAGCATCCAGCAATCTGGTATTTTCCATTGACTAAATTATAAGCAGCGGTAATACTTGCCCATTTCCGCTGATCCATGTCATTAAATCTTCTAAAGGTGGATATCATTACGGGTGCGCGAAGTACCCCCCCCCAGTTATCAGTCGTAACATTAAACTGCCTGTTATTGACTGAATCATAAAAATTAGCGATCAATCCGGTCTGCGGTTCAAAAGTCCCTGAAAAAGGCAGCGAAGATTCATTTAACTGGTTATGGATAGCAAAGATAATTTCATTATTGCCCTTATTATTTGATGCAAAGACAGAGGCGAAATCAGGTAATAATTTCAGGGATGAAACATTTTGTTGGATTGCATTAAGGGCATTCAGTGCGGTTTGAGCATCTGTATTTCCCCCCCCTTTGTGCGCCGTCCATAAATATACATGTGCTTTCAGCATCAGCGTGGCAGGTAATGACCAATAAGATTTTTGATTTTTGAATGAAAAATCATTACCAAAACTTTGTTCGGATAAATTAATATCGCTCTTGATCAATGCCATCACGCTATCGGTACCCGATGCAGGCTTGGCAAGTTTAGAGAGATCAAAGGAGGTGGTAGGCTCAGTTTGGATAATACACTTCCCCCATGACTTCAGCATTTGAAAATAATAAAAAGCTCTCAAGCCGTATGCCATCCCCAAATAATAGTTTTTATTGGTTTGCGCTACGATGTTCGTTGAATTTAATTTACTGATAAGTAAATTGATCTGGTTGATATTAAAATAAAAGCCTCCAAAATTACTTACCCCGGGGTTATTACCATCTAAGGTATTCAGCCACAGGTGTTCTATTCCCTGTGTGGCTTCACCCGTGAATGCGGAACTGGACCCCGGATCGGTTCCAAACACATCTGCCCGCACTTCACCCAACAGTTCAAACTGATAAGTACTGGAACGAAAGGCGCTCATCACACCGGAAACGAAGGCATCAAACTGATCCGGCGTCTTCCAATAGTTGCTGTTACTGATGCTGCTAACCGGCGCCAGATTTAATTCATTCTGGCAGGAACCGGCGGCAACCATCATTCCTAAAGCAATTCCTATATAAATGATATTTTTTCTCATGATAAAAACTTTTTAATCGTTTAAAATGAAACCTGAGCGCCAAATACAAATGACCTTGGTGTGGGATACGTACCCTCATATACACCCGTAATCACATTATTTGACATAGGCGGCTCAGGTGTAGGTCCAGAGAACTTTTTAATATAGAATAAATTATCCATACTGAAGAACAATCTCGCCGCAGACAAAACCCTCGTTTTGTTTAATAAGGAATGGGAAAAATCGTAGGACAAAGTGATTTCTCTACAGGCTAAATAATTGCCACTCTCATAGAAATAAGAATTATTGCTGTTCAGTGCCGGATATGCATTATTGATCCTCGTATAATTCTTTTTACCCAAAGGTGCGGATACCTGATCGGCATAATATACTTTCGGTATCATCGTATTCTCATTTGCGGGTGTCCAGGAATCTTTCATCAGAGTAATATAATTAAATGTTCCCTGGTACTCCCCCATCACCCTGGCCACGTTATCATTATAAATTACATTTCCCAGATTAAACTGGAACTGGGCATACAGAGAAAATCCTTTATAACCGAATGTGGTAGTAAAGCCTCCTGTCCATTTAGGATTAATGTTACCGATATATACCTGGTCACGGGTGTCAATGGTATCATTTCCATCCACATCCAGCCAATTGACATCACCAGGTGTAATTTGTCCTTTCACGCCCGGACCCGGAGGTATATTAGGCCCTGCAATCTGAGCCACTGCATCATAACGATTACCGGCCACCTTATCCACCTGTTCCTGATCTTTGAAAATACCTAATTCTTTAAAAGCATATACAGAACCGGATTCCTGTCCCTGCTGAAGACCGCCAACCCAAACTAATTGTTTGGTTTTAGGGTCATATATCTGGAAACCACCCTGCCGGTTATTAGGCTGGCCATTAGGAGGTAACTGCAAAATGGTATTTTTATTATAGGAAGCGTTAGCACTTACGCTCCAGCTAAACCCATTGGGTTGATTGATGATATTTGCATTTGCGCTTATCTCAAATCCTTTATTCCCTAAGGTACCATAGTTAGTAGTGACTGAACCAAACCCCGTATAACTCGGTAAAGGTAAATTAGTCAGCAGGTTGCTTGTTTTACGATTATAATAATCAATTATGGCAGTAATCCTGTCTTCCAAAAAACCAATATCTAATCCGACATCCGTCGTTTTACTTGTCTCCCATTTTAAGCTGGAATTCGGAATTCCAGTATTCAGGAAACCGGCTATTCCATCGTATAGCCCCTGGGAAGAATAAACACCCTGTACTCCATAATCACTGAGTCCTGACACATTACCATTCACTCCATAACTAATGCGAGGTTTCAGTGTAGAAATATAATGTGATATCCCGCTGTTTTGCCAGAACTTTTCTTTTTGGACATTCCAGCCGGCAGACATGCCGGGGAAGAAACCATACTGATGCTGAGTCGGAAGGCTGGAAACACCATCTCTCCTTAAGGTCAAGGTCAGTAAATAACGCTGATCATAGTCATAGTTTAATCTTCCAAACTGTGAAATGATGCGATAGTCAGATTTATCACTATAGTTATCGCCAGGGTTAAATACGGTGGAGGCATTAACTGTCGGAATATCATCCGTCGGAGCCTGGGTTCCAGAGACTTGCATCTCGAATTCCTTTTTATCAAAATATTCTGCACCCAGTAGCAAATTCAGATCATTTTTACCAAATGATTTAATGTAGCCGAGCAGCGCATCATATTGTTGTTGAAAAGTTCTGTCATAATAAGCATACGCCGGTCTATTGGTATTTCCAGGGTTAGGTGGGTTCGAGAATATTTGAGAATAAGATTGTGTGGCTTTTTGAAAACCCTGATCTAACTCTTCATAATAATATCCCGATCCTGTCCCTTTTAAATATAATCCGGGAAGAATATCCCATTTTACGGCAGCTTGCGCCGTAATGCGATTCACTTCGTTACTAATCTCTCTTTTATTCAGCCAGTATAAGGGATTGCCATCATTCACACCATTACCCGGATTAGGTTTAGTATGTGCTGAATCTAGCCAGGGATTAAAGGTTGGCCATAAAGATAAGTTACGATACATAGTATTAATAGTGCTGCCACTCACCCCTATCTGGGAAGAAGTGGAAGCAGTTACCCCTGAACTTACTTCTACGTTTGGCTTAACCTTATAAGACCCATTAATATTTCCTGAAAACCGTTTATAATCAGAACCAACGATTACCCCATTTTCCTTATAATAATCAAAGCTGCTGTAATAAGTTCCTTTGTCGCTGCCCCCGGCGGCGCTCAGAAAATGATCTTCCGTATGTGTGTTTCTGAAAATCAGGTTTGCTACTTCCCCGTTATGATCTTTGAAAATAATAGTTCCGCCATAAGGATCGCCTACAGTATCCCAGCCTTTTCGCAAAAGGTAGCTTGTAGTAGGTCCATACTCCCTGATATCGAAAGAAGCAAGGTCGGCCGGGTCTGTAAGTAAGCCAAAGCCCCTTGTATGGTTCACTGCAGATAAGGACCTTCCGGAATTGAGATTGCCTAATCTTGCATAATAAATATAATCTTTCGCATCCAAATAAGAGTACCCACGCCGAGCAGTATTAAAGCCCTGAGTAAACTTGTAGGTTATCTGAGATTTACCGGCTTTCCCGCTTTTAGTCGTGATCAGCAGTACACCATTATCTGCGCGAGCGCCATAAATAGCGGTGGCTGCAGCATCCTTCAATAATTGAATTGACTCAATATCCTCTGCAGGGATATCATTGTAAGAACGAATTATACCATCTACTACTACCAATGGACCACCAGGGCTGTTTATAGATGCCCCCCCACGCATGATGACCGAAGGACCGGCGCCGGGTTGCCCCGTCGTATTCACCACTCTCAACCCCGGAAGTGTACCCTGCAGAGCCGTGCCGATATTAGAACGTGGAGCTGTCTGCAAAACCTTATCATTCAGTTTGGCGACTGAACTGGTAATAGTAGTGCGGCTCTGCTCACCATAACCAACTACTACCAACTGGCTCAACATTTTAGAACTTTGGCTAAGCTGAATATCAAGAGTACCTTGGCCTGAAAAAACAATATTCTTGGTCTCATAGCCGAGAAGTGAAACGTGTAAGGTATCGCCATTTTCAACTTGCAGTGTAAATTTACCCAAGCCCCCGGTTATGGTTCCGAGTGTCCCATGATGGGTCGAAATGGTAACGCCGACAAGCGGATCTCCATTGGAGGCATCCGTTACCTTCCCCGTTACCTCATGCTGCTGAGCAAACCCTTGCAGGGCAAAGAGGCTCAAAGCCCCAACCAACAGCATTTTAGAAAGAAATGTAAGCTTCTTTTGCATATAATCTTTATTTTATATTATGTTATACATAACGCAACATTACGATTACTTTTTTATTCCTGCCAAATTTTCCCATAAAATACTTTAGCCAGGCTTTAAAATTTTGTCAATTCAAAATAACAGATAGCATTTTTTAAAGAAAACCTAAAAACCGGATTGGTAAGCCTCCCCCTCTTTGTTCTTTTAGCTTATATTTGTAGGTGTATCATACTAAAAATTTACCCTTATGGAAATTAAAGAGCCCGCTTTAAAATATGAAACCGGCCTTTGGCCTACCGAATTTATTAATTGGGAAAGGAAAGCCGAAACCAAGCATGAATATGTAGATGGGAGAATTATTGACATGGCTGGCGCTTCTTTGTGGCATAATCGAATTGTATCTAACATCATTGGGCATATTTATCCTTTTCTGAGTGGTAAAACCTGTCAAATTTACCCCAGTGATTTACGCATTTATGCAAAATCTAAAGAATCCTATTTTTACCCTGACGCTTCTATTATCTGTGGTGATCCGGAATTTTCTGACGAAATAAAAGATACCATTGTCAATCCCAAAGTAATTTTTGAAATCTTGTCTCCTTCTACCAAAGATTATGATACCGGAATAAAGCTGTATTATTACATGCAGATAAAATCATTGCAACAATATATCATGATTGATTCAGCAAATCTTATCGTCCGGTCAGCTTTGAGGCAAGCCGACGGCGCTTGGCGTTTTCAGGAATTGGACAACATGGATGAAAATATTCTTATTGAGCCTATTCAATGCATTCTTCAGCTAAAAGAGATGTACGATGGAATCCATTTTCCTAATGATTTGCAAAGCCTGAAAAAATAACTCTTCTTTTTGTAAGTTTGCCCGCATGAATCCTGTAAATAGCGTGAAAAATGTATTATTTCTAATTATCCTTCTGTTAACATTTTTTGTGTGTTCTTGTGGACCACATGAAGCACGTAATAAAAATACAACTGATTCTACCGCACAATTAAGCGCCAACGCAATTGCCAAAGACAGCTCAACCTATTGTTCCCCTGTAAGTAAAACGTCTCTGATAGCATCCGTAACCGATAATTTATCTCCCATTCCGCAAGGAAAGGTTTCACATAAAGACATGGTACGGCTTCCCGGAGGAACCTTCATGATGGGCGCTACTGATCATGAAGGACGTCAGGATGAATATCCTGCTCATGAGGTAAAAGTCAATGGATTTTGGATGGATAAACACGAAGTGACGAATGCACAATTCGGAAAATTTGTGAACGCTACGGGATATATAACCACCGCTGAACAAAAGCCGGAGTGGAGCCAAATGAAAAAGCAGCTTCCACCTGGTACGCCTAAACCGCCGGATAGCGTGCTTGTACCGGGCGCGTTAGTTTTTACCCCCCCCTCCTACTCTGTTCCTTTAGATAACCCTGCCCGTTGGTGGAAATGGGTTCCTGGAGCTAACTGGCAACATCCGGAGGGCCCCGGGAGTTCTATTAAGGGAAAAGACAATTATCCGGTGGTGGACATATCCTGGTATGATGCCGAAGCTTATTGTAAATGGGCGGGAAAAAGATTGCCAACCGAAGCAGAATGGGAATATGCAGCGCGAGGTGGATTATCAGAAAAAAAATATCCCTGGGGAAATCAGGATCCGGCCAATGGAAAACCAAAAGCTAATACCTGGCAGGGAACTTTTCCCAATAAAAATACGGATTGGGATGGCTATTATGGCACTGCACCTGTAATGTCCTTCCCGCCTAATGGATACGGACTATATGATATGGCGGGGAATGTATGGGAATGGTGCAGCGACTGGTATAGCGCTGCTTACTATCAATCACTGAATATAAAAGAGACAGTTGACCCGCAAGGGCCATCGAAGAGTTATGATCCCATGCAACCAACTGTTCCTGTAAAAGTGATCAGGGGAGGATCTTTCATGTGTAATCCTTCCTATTGCAAAGGATACCGCGTAACATCACGGATGATGAGCTCGGAAGACAGCGGTTTGGAAAACCTGGGATTCAGATGCGTTTCATCCGATTAATACATATTTCTAATTTACCTAAATAAAGTATCAATGAAAATTAAAATCACAATTTCCTTATCAGCGCTTTGCGTTATCATGCTTTTTAGCTGCCACAACGCAAGCACAACCAATAATAAAGAAGCTATTGTAAAGTTACCAAAACCCGACCATGTCGTCATAGTGATAGAGGAAAATAAGGGTTATGACCAGATCATAGGTACCTCTCAGGCGCCTTACATTAATGAATTAGCTAAAGAAGGCGCACTTTTTACAGATTCACATGGTGTGCGACATCCCAGTCAGCCCAACTATTTAGCCTTTTTTTCGGGCTCCAACCAGGGAGTCAACGGAGATGAATGCCTGCTGGACTCTACTCCGTTTACGACACCTAATTTAGGCGCTGCCTTAATTAAAGCCGGATACACTTTTACAGGATATGCACAAACTATGCCCTCCGTGGGATACTTACCTTGTTACTATAAGAAAAGCACTTTAACAAAAGCTTATTTGTATGGACGTAAGCATTGCCCGTGGGTAAACTGGACAGGAACGAAAGAAAATAACTTTCCTGATTCTTTAAGCCAGCCAATGACCAGTTTTCCCATTGATTTTTCGAAGCTGCCCACGGTAGCTATCGTTATTCCGGATATGGACCATGATATGCACAACAACATCCCTCATGTGGGAAGCGACACTACTATAATTAAAATGGGCGACGCCTGGCTGAAAGATAATTTGTCCAGATACATTGACTGGGCAAAGACTCATAACAGCTTATTCATCCTGACTTTCGATGAAGATAATTTTACTCCTGTTAATCATATCCCGACTATTTTTGTAGGGCCAATGGTAAAATCCGGACAATACAGTGACTCCATCAACCATTATAATGTGTTAAGAACGATAGAAGCGATGTATCATTTATCTCCATCGGGTACTGCACAAGCCAAACCGATCACGAATGTTTGGCAGTAAAGCATAGTATAGTAAACCTTAAGGTACCGTTAAAAATTCCAAAAAATAAAAGTCAAATCACAAATAATTTTCAATGAATAAATATTCAATCACTGAAACCATCCCCCAATCGAAAAATTGGAAATTGGCAATTAGAATTTATTTGTTTCCTGATTTTTGAAAATTGTTTTTTGAAAAGTTTTTATTAGCGTTTTAATCTTAATTCTTCAAAGCATGGTTAATAGGGATTTCTTTTCCTGACCATGCTTTTCTTTCCGTCCAGTCTTCGTCAGGGGCTTTCCAGAAAGGATCATCGGCAGGTAATCCTAACACCAGTAGTCCCACGCTGCATAAATACAGGCTTCCGGTGGAAATATATCCTTCTCCAATCTCCGGCTGATGTCCATATACACCTATCTGCAGCCAACCGTTTTTATCAAAGGTTCCGGCAGCACTCATTTGATTTTTAATCACATTGTACAAGGCATAACGAACTTGTCCCGAAGGCAATGAGGATGGCAGTTGTTTCATTAACGCTAATTGTGATAAAATCTGAAAAGCGCCAAAACGATAAGCCAGGGAACGTCCTATAAGCGGATAGGTTGCAGTCGGTGAAATTAACCTTTCCAATATAACCGCATACCGTTGTGCTCTCTGCAAAACAAGATCGTATTGCTTTTCAACCGGATAATGATGCGACAATAATGTTTGCAAAATATCAAGCATCATCGGTTGAATCACGTAGCTGTTGTAATAATCCCAATGAAAATCAGGACCGTCCCCATACAAACCATCACCTTTATACCATTGCATTACATTCTTTAAAGCCAGATCAATTCTCCAATAATCACATTTGCCTGTAAACTTCAACAGAGCCGTTTCTATCATGGCGCTGAACAGCAGCCAGTTATTATATCCGGGTGTAATCACTCTGGTAGCCTTTAATGCAGCTATGACATTTTCCTTTGTTTGTTTATCCAAAGGATCCCAAAGCTGATGCGGTGCCCGCAGCAAGGCTTCGGCAAAGAAGGCAGCATCCACTAAGGGTTGACCGCCTTTATCAAAATTCATAAAATCCGTTGCATGGGGATTGACCGCATTTTTAATGCATGCTAATGATAAATCTATATATTTTTTTCTCAACCGGCCTTCTGCTGTATGATCCGGACCCAATTCAAGCCAGGGAGCCATGCCTGCCATTAATCTTCCGAATGCTTCAAGATAAGTATATTGTTTCCGGTCATTGATTAATCCTTGTTTTGCTTCCACCGGCATCTTTTCTTTTAATTCATCCCGACTAAGCGCCTCTAATACAGGATCGGCAATACGTGTTAAAATGGAAATACAATACGTCCGTTCTGCTGCCCCCGGATCAGTGGTATCTGCAAGGTGCAGCCCAATCTTTTTCCCAAAAGAAAAATTAAAGAGTAAAAGAACAAAAACAGCAATAAGAAAACTCTTTCTCATAATTTAATTTTAAAAATTTATCAGCAAACAAAATACAATATATTTTAAACATTCTGCAATACAATTTATATCCATAATATCAATAGCGTCAGGATCAAAGCTGGAATCATCACTACCACACCCGTTTTCAAAAAGGTCCATCCATTGACAGATAATCCCTCCCGTCGTAAAGCTACTAACCAAAGTATCGTGGCCAAAGACCCGGTAACCGAAAGATTAGGGCCCAGGTCCACTCCTATCAAAACTGCACTCCGGACTATCTCGGGAATATGGGCCGCTTGTACTGCATTCGCGGCTATCAGACCTGCAGGTAAGTTATTTAGAATATTACTTCCGAAGGCAATGATTATTCCACTGCTCCAGGCCGCCATTCCCGCAGAAATATCTGATTGATGATGCAACCATTGACCTATTAATCCCGTCAGTCCCGTTCTATCTAATGCTTCCACTATCACAAACAACCCCGCCACAAACGGAATAATAGACCAGGAAACTGCCTTAATGATCATCAAAGGGTTCTTCTTTGATAACATTAAAACAACCAGAGAGGTAATAATCCCGGTTACAGCGGTGGGGAGCCCCAAGGGCACATCCAATGCGGAGCAAATCAATAATACGATCATGGTGGCTCCGATTCCTATCAAAGCTATGCTGCCACCGTAAGTAAGCGAAGGGACAGCAATATCTCTTTCAATGGCTTCCGTCATCTTTTTCCTTTGAGTTAGATATAGCAGAAAACAGGTCAGTACGACGGCCACAACTGCCGGCAGTCCGTAAATGGTGATCCATGCCGGAAGGGGGGGCATCCTTCCGTTATAGATAACTAAATTAGCAGGATTGGAGATAGGCAGTATGAACGATGCGGCATTGGCCACAAAAGCACAGATCAGTAAATACGAAAGCGGATTTTTAGATTTAGCAGTTTTAGCCGCAGCAGCCACTGCCGGTGTCATCACTACAGCCGTTGCATCATTGGACAGGAAAGATGTGACCAATATCCCCACTATGAATATCAGTAAGAATAAACGCTTTGAAGAACCCTTTGCAGCTTTTGTAGCACAGGCTGCCAGCCAGTCAAATAATTTTTCCCCTCTGGCTGTTTCTGCCAAAAGCATCATACCTGCCAGGAATAAATAGACATCTGTTCCCTTTTTGATACCCATCAGGGCATTTTTAAAAGGAAGTAAGCCCAGAACGACTAATAATACAGCGCCTGTCATCGCCCAGACTGCTTCAGATAATCTGAAAGGCCGGATTACAATACCTGCAATAACTAAAATAGCAATAATTAAAATGTAAATATCCAATGATGTAGATTTTTAAAATAAATTTCAAAAGCAGGCTCTACCAGGATGCAAATTCAGTAATTTTCTCAAATAAAGCTTGTCCTGTCTTTTCCATCTCCCGGTTAAAGCGTATTTTTACAAAAAGAGGAAAACCGAATGAAAAATCATTTCATAGCCGTAGCCGTCATCGCTATTATACTGACAAGCACTTCCTGCTCAGAAAAACAATCGGACCAGGCTAAACAATTACAACAGCAGATAAATGATCTGAAAGAAAAGATATATGTGCCTGGGTTGGGTGAATTTATGAATACCATCCAACTCCATCATGCGAAATTATGGTTTGAAGGACTTGATCAGAACTGGCCATTAGCTAAATATGAAACTGATGAAATGAAAGAAACCTTTCAGGATATTCAAAAATATGTTACAGATCGTCCCGAGGCAAAGTTTGTTCCCATGATCAATCCCGGCATTGACAGTGTGAAAAATGCAATTGCTGCAAAAGATCTTTCCAGATTTAAAGCTGCTTATGTCACCCTGACCAATGCATGCAATAATTGCCATTACGCTACCAATCATGCATACAACATCATCACTATCCCCCATGCGCTGCCCGTAACGGATCAACAATTAGGTGAAGGAAAAAATCAGGACATTGGTAAATCTTATTAAAAGCTCCTATTTGAAAAGATATCATCACTCTATTTCACAATCTTCTATTTCACCTCATTTTCCCATTAACTTATTCAAGGAATTAATTTTAGCTTTGCCTCTTTATAATGAGAAAGCAGCAGATACGGAAAATAACAGCTAATATTGTTTTATTCCTGAAAGCCTTCGCTATCGTAGTAACTAAAGTGGTAAAACAAATAGTCCTTCCGAACCGGAGAAGAAAAGGCAATCTTCTTTCCAGCCTTTTATTGTTTTTCATTTATCTAAATGATCTAATCATTACATTTTCCTGGGGATTTTCTATCAAGTTTATTCTTCGCTGGAAACATTACGACCGGGCTGTCTTCCTGGCGAAACGCGCCCTGCTTTTTACCGGATGCGCGCTCTTTTTATTATCTTCTTTTGAATGGTCATATCCGGAAGGGCCGCAATTGACATCCACGGATTCCGTGATACAAAGCGGGCTGGATATTTACAACAGCACACAGGGAAGGACTATACAATACCATGCTGTCGTTTTTAAAACCGTTACACCCCCATGGAACAGGAAAATTATTACTATCTGTATAACAACCTATACTCCAACCCCTCATATTGCTTCTAATATTTATGTACGTAACTGTAGTTTCAGGATTTGATATTGGTTTGATGTGATCTTCAACAAACACAAAGTTTCTATCATGAAGAAACTTGTGTGTTGGTTATTGTATTATTTAACATTAATCTGATATTTAAAAATGAAAAAAATATTAGCGCTGCTCTTACTCAGCAGCCAGGCTGCCCTGGCGCAGCATAGTTTTACAGTCCGTGTGACAGATGATCATACACATTTACCTGTTTCGGGGGCTGTCGTATCCATTCCTGAATTGAATCTGGGCAATTACAGCGACAGCGCCGGTCTTGCAATTCTCACTCATATACCGGAGGGACTTCAGCGTATTCGTATATCCCGCCTGGGTTACGAAACAAAAAATATTTCTATCAATTCTCCGCAAGCGGCAGGAGATACTTTGCAAATTGAACTGGAACCGTCAGAGCAAGCGTTGCATGAAGTAATTATTTCAACCACACGGAATAATACCGGCATTCAGGATATTCCGGTCAGAGTGGAAATAATCGGTGCAGATGATATCAATGAAAAGATTGGTTCCACCCCTGCCAACGTTTCCGAATTGTTAGGAGAAGCCAATGGCATACAGGTTTTGCCCGCTTCCACTTCCACCGGTAATGTCAGCGTGCGTATTGAAGGATTACAAGGGCAATATACCCAGTTGCTGAGAGACGGCTTTCCCATGTATGGAGGTTTTTCAGGAGGATTAAGCATCTTACAGATCCCGCCGCTGAATTTAAAGAGAGTAGAGATCATCAAAGGAGCTTCTTCTGCTTTATATGGCGGAGATGCCATAGCCGGTTTAATAAATTTTATTACCAAGAAACCGGGAACTAAACCTCATTTTGATTTCTTACTAAATCAGTCTCAGCGCGGGGCTTCCGATATCAGCTCCTTCTTCAGCAGGAGGAAAAATAATTTCGGAATAACACTGCTTGCCACTTATGACCGTCAGTCACCTAATGATATTAATCATGATGGTTTTGCAGATATCCCCCAATCCGAAACAGTCACTTTTAATCCCACTTTATTTTACTATTTCAATGACAGCACCACTTTATCGCTATCTTTAAATGCCACTTCGGATAACAGGAAGGGAGGCGATCTGTACGCGATTAAATATCAGCCCGATTCGGTTCACAACTACCTGGAACACAATCTCTCCCAACGTGATTATTATCAATTAAACTTTGAAAAGCATTTCAGTCATGGAGATATCCTGACTATCAAAAACAGCTTATCTTATTATAAGCGTCAGATTACCTTGCCGGATTACGCTTTTGGCGGAACGGATGTCAATTCTTATTCGGAAATATCTTATCTGTTAAACTGGAAAAAGAATAAAACTGTCGCGGGTGTGAATTTGCTGACTGATAATTTCCGTCAAAATAAGCAACTCAGCCTTTTACCGGGTGATTACAGTCATACCACATCAGGCGCATTTATTCAGGATGATTGGGATATGTTTCCGAAAATAACTATGGAAGCGGGGTTCAGGGGGGATGAACAAAATAAATACGGATTTTTCGCCTTACCGCGCTTCGCGGTGCTTTATAAAATAAATCCGGGACTTTCAGCCAGGATTGGAGGCGGCATGGGATACCAGATACCTACTATATTTAATATTTTACCTGACCAATCGGATTTCAGTGAAGTGCTTCCCATTAACAACCGAGTATCTGCCATCACTTCAAAAGGCGCCAACCTGGATTTGCATTATGTGACTGATCTGACAGATGAATTGTCTTTTGCTTATGACCAGACCTTTTTTATTACTCGTATCAATAATCCCGTTATTCCACAAACGGACAGCTTGTCCCAAGGAATCTACTATTTTGAAAATGCTGCCGGACCTGAAGTCGCCAAAGGGTTTGAAAGTAATTTTACCTTCGACCTGGATGATTGGGAATTTGTGGCAGATTATACCTACACAAATTCAAAAAATTACTTTGACAAAATACATCCTTTCGTACCCTTAAACCCGATCAGCAAAATATTACTCACTTTGGTATATGAAAAAGAAAATAACTTCCGGACGGGTGTGGAATGGTTTTATAGCGGGCGGCAGTATTTAAGTGACGGCAGCCGGGCAAGGAATTATTGGACTATGGATTTAGTTGGAGAAAAAACATTTCACTTCCTCAGCCTGATAGCCAATATAGAAAACCTTTTTGATGTGAGACAATCCCGTTTCAGCCCGCTGGTATTTCCTCCGTATAATCATCCATCTTTTGCAGAGATTTACGCTCCGGTTGAGGGAATCATAGTCAATCTTGAAATGAGGATACGTTTTTGAAAATTTGGATTTCGTTATTCGATCTCTGGTTCGCTGATTTAGACCATTGACTTTAAAAATTACAAACCAAATCCGGCATTATTCGCTGGTCAGGTATGCCAGTAATAATTTCTTTTGTTCATCTGTGATCTTAGCTTTGGGTTGCATCTTATCTAAAATACCGGGCCATTGTGCGGAAGTAAATTCCCGTGGTAAATGCAGATTATGACAACTGCTGCATTTAATGGCGTATAGTTTTCTCGCCGCCTGCAACTGTTCCAAAGTAATACCGGGATCTGCCTGTCGTGCTTTTTGCACATTGGGCGCGGCAGGCAGATATAACCGGCTGGCACATCCGCATATAAAAAACAATGCTCCCGTTACAACTAATTTCTTCATCCTGCCATTTTATAATTCAAAGGAGAAAGCAAGCCTCGCCTCCAGCTTTTCATAATTTTGCAGATCAAGTCCTTTGTAGGTTGCTCCCCTGAAAGAACTGATCTGCGGCATTACTGTCAGATTCACCCAAAACTTATCCCGGTAATACGAAACAACCGGCCCGGCATATAGATTGGCATTTCCCCATTCACCTTCCTCACGGGTGTTAATATTTCTGGCTTCAAAGCCTGCGTTAAATCCTTTTCCCAAATAATAAGCATAGCCAAAGAACAGTTTGGCGTTAAATACTTTCTCACTTTGAAGCTGCTTATTTACGGTTGTTTTTCCCCTTTCCAATTCACCCACAATGTTAAAAGCAAATGTATTTCTGCCGATCTTTTTATCCAAAATGATCTTGTTTTCCCATTCAAATTCATCTTCAGATAGCTGGAATTCAGTGTAAAGCGCGCTGCCGATAGCGTTTGCAACCGGATCACTCAGCTTATATTTCCATTCATTGGCAATGGCAAAGGAGCTGGAAGAGCTGACGGCAGAATCATTATTCAGGTTGTATCCCGTTTTTGTATTGGTGATCAGATAAATAGACGCCTGAAGGTTTTTTACAATACCTGTTTCAAATTCTATTTTACTTTGGTAAGCCCTGTAGAAATCCTGGCGTCCGAAATGAAAAGTATTATATACTTCAATTTCTCTTTCCTGCGGCGTTAACACGTTAGACTGGTAAGTATAAGTAAAGACCCTGTCCTGTGCCGTGGATGCGCCTGCGAGAAGACAGACACCACCCACAATAAAAATGATTTTTTTCATAAATAGATGATTAGCTTGATTTTTTTGCAAAGGAAAAGCTCCGTTGTCAGAAACGGTTTATCAATCGGGAAAACAAATATTCAAAAAGGAAATTTATATCAGGCTGGCTTATGAGATCACGCAATTCTATTACTACGTTATAATGTAGTTGGTGAGTATCGCGGAAAACATTACAATTACGTTATGTTTTCCCGTTCGATATCCACTTTCTGTATATTCTTACTAATGTACCCTGTGAGGTCCCTAAGTAATATAAAAAGTAGAGGTAAAAAAAAATCCCCATTAAACGGTAAGGACCATTCTCGTGAAATTTCCTGGCAGAAGTAGTAATATAACCTGGAATCACTTTGAACTTACCCCGCTGTTTTATACGTTTTACCATATCCTGATCTTCCATCAGGATACATTTTTCATCAAATCCTCCCACTTGATCAAATAATTCCTTTTTTACAAACAAACTTTGATCACCAAAACGGATCCATCCGGATTTAAATCGTGTAAACCATGCTGCTGTTCGTAAGAACCAATGGCGGTCATCAAAATGCAACCTGAAGCAACCAACGTCAATTCCCTGATTAATTGCTTCCACAATTTGTTTTGAAAAATCTTCAGGAGGAAACGAGTCTGCATGGAGAAAGTATAAGACAGATGTATCAGCAATGGAAGCCCCATAATTCATTTGTACTGCCCGGCCCTTTTTGGGAGAAATCATTACTTGGGCACCTGCATTTTTTGCTTCTACTATCGTTTGATCTGTGCTGCCTCCATCCACCACAATAATTTCCTGAAGCACCGATTCATTACCGAAATGCATTAAATAACTTACCAGCTTCCCTATATAACCTTCTTCATTATAGGCTGGTATGATGACGCTAATCATAGCTGACCGCTTTTGAAACGGATATGCTGAAGATCTTCTTCCCTGTCAATATCATGTAGTTGGGGCAGTAGGTCGTAAGTAACGCAGGCATTATCCAATTCGCTGACTGTATCAGCAAGTACCGTACTGCTGCCCCATTCTTTTCGATTAAAAATGTTTTTATGCAATTGTCGCATGCCCAAAAAATAATATCCACCATCTGTTGCGGGGCCGATCACCACCTCAGATTGCTTTAATTTATTAAATCCTTCAACTACAATGCCAGTAGTTAATTCTCCGCAATCACTTCCTATAATGCCAATACTTTCATACTTATTTTTAAATTCATGTTGAAAAGCATGGAACATTCGCTCTCCGAGATCCTTCCCGAATTGCAATTCTTGCCTGTAACCCGAAGCGCTCCATTCATCCTTCTCGGGAATGAAGGCGGAATAATACACTATTTTATCATACACAAGCGGAAGAGTAATCTGCAGGGTATGCTGTAACAAAAACTGATAAACGTCAAGTGCTTTTTCTTCCCCGATAGTTCTTGCAAGGCGTGTTTTAACCTTCCCCAAGACGGGATTCTTCATAAAAATAATAAGCGCCTGAGAATTACTGATCACGTTTTATCCCTTATTTTTAATATTAAGTTCACTGACTAATCAATTATTTACTCATGGTAACTCTAAAAGCCTAATTTTTATTGCCTTTTTTACCACAAAGTCCGCAGGGATCGCAAAGCCCAAGGTGGTTTTTAGAGGTGCCTTCAATGATTCACCTATAAAGATAACCGAAACTGATAACCGACAACAGATAACCGATAACCGGCAACGGATATCATGTCACCTGTCCCCCGCAGCTCGATCCAGCTCCTGCAGTACAACCATAACAATGTTGCCCTAACATAATTTCCCGGTTGTTTAAAGCCTTTTCATCAAATTGTGAAATATGTTGGCTGTTTTTACACCCAACTTTCATTTCCAACATCTGGTTAAAATCGCAATCGTACAAGTAACCATCCCATCCGATAGAGATCGTATTACGGCACATCACACCTTTGGCGGCTGCGGGATTAAAAGCATGGATCAGTTTAGTCATATAATCTTCATAATTACCGCTTACCAATAAATAATCCAGATAACGGTTGATAGGCATATTGGTGATCACAAAAAGATCGTTAAAATCAATATCAAAACGTTCTTTTAATTCTTTTTTATATTCGCCTTCCAAAGTTTTTTGCGAAGGCGGCAAAAAAGCGCCGGCGGGATTATAGACCAAGTTGAGTTTCAGATTGCTATTTTCTTTGCCATAACCCACCTCATTGAGCATACGAAGCGCCTTGATGGACAAATCAAATACACCGGCGCCTCGTTGCCTGTCCGTTCGCCCTCTATTATAAAAAGGAAGTGAGGAGATCACCTCCACCTGATGTTTCCTGTAAAACTCAGGAAGATCATGATATTTTTTATTGGCAAGGATGATAGTCAGGTTACAACGTACCATCACATGACGGTTCAGCTTTTTTATTTCTTCCACAAACCATCGAAAATAAGGATTCATTTCCGGTGCGCCGCCTGTCAGATCCACAGTGGAAATATTAGTCTTGGCTAATGCATCCAAACATTCCTGCATGGTTTCTTTTGTCATGATCTCCTTTCTGTCTGGACCAGCATCTACATGACAATGTTTGCAGGTTTGATTACACATCTTTCCAAGATTTACCTGGAATATTTCTATACCGGCAGGCCTAAACGGATACAAGCCTATTTCCTTCAACTTATCTTTAAACAGCGGAAAATGTTGTCCCCTGACTTCTTCCAACACTTTCATCTGATGATGAACATCCGATAAAAAATGATGTTGGGAATATAGTGATTTTGTCGGATTCATTTGACTGTAAATATATAAAAGAAACAGCAGTTATGAAGGTGATGTTCATAACCTGCCGTTTCTCTCTTCATTTTTTAAATACCGCCTTAAAAGTAATACTCCTAACTTTTCTTTAGCGCTTCTTTATATGCTCTCATGATGTCTTTGTCCGATTGTGCAATGCTTACCGTGGACAAAAGCTTTTTAGTTCGTGCATCTATGAAGTAAATCCTCCCCGTAGCATCGTTCTCTAAGGCAAATTGCTTGATACCTGCCGATTCCAGCATGGGCAGGGAAGAGGTTCTGGTCTGTTCATTGGAAAGGTCATATATCACCATTTTCACTTCCGGATTTTTCATGACCATCGGCGCTATATTTTTCATGAAAGCCATGGCGTGATCCTGGCAAACCGGACACCAGGAAGCTTTGTTCATTAAAGCAATTACTTTTACCTGAGAACTTTGTGCAAATGCGCCGGCCGCAGTAGCCATTACAAGAAGCGTTGCAATCAATAACTTTTTCATTGTTTCTTTTTTTTAAATGTGAACGAATAATATTAATGGATTAGTCGCTTCGTTTCTTCAGACCTGACAAAAAAGATTATTTTTTTGTGTAGTAATAATACTCAACCCGGCGAAGCCCGAACCAAAAACCTAATCACAAAAAAATTCCTAACCTGCCTCCTTCCATGTAGCTATTTTTATGTGGATATATTCCTTCTTCCATAAAATAAAATATCGATCTCTTTTTAGTAGATTAGCAATTTATTTGAAACGTAATCTTGTCAAAAGAGCTGAGCTGCTTGTGGAATAAAACGAATACCCAAATACAAACCATTAGTAATGAAATCACTAAAACAAATTCAAGGTTTTATTTACATCTTGTTGAGTATTTGCAGCGGCATAACAAGCTGTAAAGGACAGCAAACCTTTGGTACACAATACCTGCAATTCGAAAAATCTATTTTATTACCAAATGTAAAAGGGAGAATAGACCATCTGGCTATGAATGAAAAAGACAAGATCATATATGTAGCTGCATTAGGGAATAACTCCCTGGAAATAGTGGACCTTCAAAAAGGAAAAGTTATTCACACAATTAAAGGATTGGATGAACCGCAGGGAGTCGCCTATATTTCACCAACGGATGAAATTTTCGTTGCCAATGGCGGCAATGGCGCTTGCTATTTTTACAATGTGCATACTTTTAAAAAAACTGACTCCGTGCAATTGTCTTCAGATGCGGATGATGCATTTTATGATCCTGTTTCAAACAAAATTTATGTGGGCTATGGTAGCGGAGGTATTGCCGTGATTGACGCGGTAACACACCGCTTAATTTCCCGTATTAATTTACCAGCACACCCCGAACGGTTTCAATTAGATAAGCCCTCAGGAAAAATATACGCAAACCTGCCAGATGCCCATACAATAGGGGTCATAGATTTGAATCAGATGAAGCTGATGAAAGAATGGAAAACGAATCATTTGCATGCTAATTTTCCTATGGCTTTGGATACCCTTCATCATCGCCTTTTTATCGGGTACAGACAGCCTGCCACATTAGCTGTGTTAGACAGCCGGACGGGGAAGGTGATCAGCACCATGCCCATGACCGGCGATGCGGATGACATGTACTTTGATGAAGCCGCACAAAGAATTTATGTCAGCGGCGGAAGCGGATACATCAATATATTTCAACAAAAAGATGCAGACACCTATCATAAAATTGCTGATATTCCTACACAAAGAGGCGCAAGAACTTCCCTGTTGGTTCCCCGGCTGCACTTGTTTTTAGTGGCAGAACGGGCCGAAGGCAACAGGGAAGCACAGCTATTGATTTATAGTACAGCCAACTCCAGATAACCTGCATTTGAAATCCGCACCGGTGAAATAAAGAGTGATCTGCCTCTCTGACGTTTTCACCATCCTTTCAGCCTATTCATAATTCTTTTTCTACCGAAATCTGCCATATATCTGAATCTCCTTTGGCAGATATGTTTTTTACGTGCCCATCTACAGTTAATGGGTCATCAGAGTAGGCTTTCTTTTTCAGCAAATCTAATGTTGAGGAGGCAGAATTGGGGTTTATCCAAAAGATTTCATTTTGAACCTGTATAGCAAGCTCTCCGTTTATTTCCTTCATGATGCCTTTCATTTCCACCTCTGCATCTCTGGGCGAAAAGCCATTACTGATAATGTCATGACGGATTTCAGATAATGTGATATGATTAATCGGGTCCAATAGGATCATTACCTTCCCGTCATTCAGGCTTATTTTTGCCGACTGAACACCCGGTATCTTCTGTAGTCCTTCCTGTACTCCATGCGCACAGGTGGCGCAATCCATCCCGAAAACGGTTTGATTTACTTTTAATAATTGTCCATAGGCTACCTGTGCGGCAAATAATGCAGGAACTAGCCAGATAATTCTTTTTAACTTTTTCATTTTTTTATCCTTTTTTAATTTTTAAAACCAATAACTGAAATGTATGGTTAATCGGACACCTTCTCTCTCAAAGCTGTCTGTTACCTGCTGGTAAACAGGGAATAATAATCCTCCCGAGATGCCCCATGCGCCATAAAGCCCTAATACGGTAGGTCCCAGAAAATACTTTTTGCTTCGCCCGCCCAGGTCTGTAGTTCCTTTGGAAATATTCTCACCGGGAAATTCAGCCACTGACTCCAGGAAAAGGCGCCAGTCTGCCTTGGGATAATCCTGTTGGAAGAAAGAAGGACGATAGCCTAATGCGAAGGTCGCATAAAGCAAATTGCCGATCTGGTCATTATCTTTTTTGAAATAATAATGATAACCTCCGCCTACCCAACTGTACCAGGTACGCGAAACATAACCGGCGACAAGCGCAGTGTGAATAGAATTGCCGACTCTTATTCCATCTCTCATTTTTTCGGCCGGCAAAGCTCCTCCTACTATGGCAGTGCTTTCAATACGTTTACCGATTCCAAAATCATTATGGAAAAAACGATAGTACATGGAAGCTTCAATATCTCCGTTAGCCGGCATCATGGCATTACCGCGGGTGATGGGAGGCATGTCTATTTTATCTATCAAAGTAGGTGTACTCAGGTTAATCTGCAAATTTTGTGTAATACCATAAGACCACAAATAGCGTAACATCAGGGAACGCTGATCCTGTGATTCCATACTCATGGCTGCCACATCAAAGCTTGCAGCACCCTTCCCTAAGGTAGGTGTAGCCAGTGCATATATAGGGCCATGCCCTTGTTGTGCCATTAACGGGATAAAAGAAAACATCAATCCTATAGTATTCAATAACAGTTTCATTTTGTCCTTGCACTTTTTCATAATTATTAACCCTTTAAATAGTTTCCCCGCTGCGAGGCAACGGGGAAATCATTTCTTAACAAATCTTCCTTTTTAGTTATGATAATTATCCTTGTCCCACCCCTGCTTCTATTAAATCTTCTTTGGAAACCTTGTTTCCTGTACAACAATCCAACAGCTTACCATTGACAGCTACGGCAGGAACCCGCTGTACCTTATATTCCTTCACTTTATTGAGGCAGGTTTTATCATTACACTGCTTTACCAGGTCGTAAACTGTTACTTCACAATTTCCGCAGGCCAGTTCCCGTACTAACTGTACGGTAGATTCACAAACCGGGCATCCGGCGGTGAAAATTTCAATTTGACGTTTCATTATTTTTTACTTTTTTAAATGGTGAATGATTATAGTATCTTTTGCAAAAGAACAGGACAAAAGTAGAAGGCCACAGGGGGTGGTCTCCAAATAATTTATAAGATTTTTTGCGTGGCTTGACAAAGCTTTTTAAATTTGGCTGAAATAGCCGTGTGGTGCAGAATGTAATTATAAAAGAATATTCGCGACTTGCCAAAATTTATGATAGCCGGTGGAAATCATACAGTGAAGCCTCTACAAGGGAGATCCTTTCAAGACTCAGCCTAAAAAATTCTGACAAAATCTTGGATGTGGGATGCGGAACGGGATTCTTGCTTTATCACTTATCGGAGAGATATCCGGATGTTCAATTATCCGGTGTGGATCCGGTAAAAGCAATGCTGGATGTGGCACGTAAAAAACTTCCGGTCCGTGTTGATCTTCGGGAAGGATGGGCTGAACAATTACCTTTTGCAGATCATAATTTTAATTTGGTGCTTTCCAACAGCGTTTTTCATTATATCCGTGATATTCAAACGGCGTTGAAGGAGGCGAGGCGTGTGCTACGTCCCGGAGGCCAATTGGTCATCACCGACTGGTGTTATAATTGTTTTACTACACGGCTTACTGATCTGTTCCTTCGTTATTTCGATCAGGCTCATTTCAGGTCTTATTCCGTTAATAAAATAAGAGCTTTGCTTGAAGAGAATTATTTTTCCGTCCTGCAAATTGATCGTTACATGATCAACCGATGGTGGGGAATGATGACGATAAAAGCCCAAAGAAAAGGATAGAATTAAGGATGTCCCTGATTAAACTGCTCCAATCTTTTTTTCAGTTCTGTTATTTCCTGCATCTTTCTTGTCAATTCATCCAATGTAAAAGCAGGGAATTGTTGGCGGATAAATTCTATCTTATCTTCATTGCCGCAGTTCCCCGGACAGGCATTGACCGCTTCCACTATTTTAATGGCCAGCGCTTTGCGATACACTTCGTCCAGCAGCAGATAATGCGCTTTATCCAGCGCGGTTTGTGCCGCTTTGAACTGTATGAGAATTTTATCCGGATCATCCTCCGTTTCCAACATACGGGCCAATCCCGAAACTTGTCCGCCTATACTTTTCAGGCGGTTAACTATTTCTTCAGTAAGATCTGATGGTAACATATAGATAAGTTTTAACCCGATATAATCACACATCAAAGGTAGAAAAGATATTCAGGGGGGACAGTTAAAAGGCTGTTAAGTATTTAAGTATTTGCTTAAATAAGAAAATAGTGATTATTTTTGCATCATAAATCAAACGATAATGAAAAATAAAACATGTATCCGGGTGTATGCTGATCAGCGACAGATTGATAATTGCAGGGAAAAGTTACAGGAGAATGCTTTTACTTTTTCCCAACTCGGCAAAGTGCTTAACCTGGCAGGAAACGAGGTAAGATTAAAAATCTTATATCTGCTCGAAGAAGAGCAGGAGCTGTGCCCCTGTGACCTGAGCGATATGCTGAACATGAGCATTCCGGCGGTCTCCCAGCATTTGAGGAAACTCAGGGACGGACAGATCATTGATTCGAAAAGAGTCGCCCAGACCATTTTTTATTTCCTTAAAAAAGAGCATCTGAAAATACTGAAACCATTTTTCAAATATATTAACCAACAAGATCTAAAACCAGCCACAGTATGAAAACAAATCGTTCATCAGTCCGGCTTATCGGATTAGGTATATTGTCTGCCATAGCAGCATCACTTTGTTGCATTACACCGGTATTAGCTATTCTCGCCGGCAGTGCAGGGCTGGCCTCTTCTTTTTCATGGCTCACTCCGGCAAGGCCTTATTTAGCGGCCGTGGCCATAGTCGTACTGGCTTTTGCCTGGTACCGGAAATTAAGACCGGCTAAACCATCCGGCACTCCGCCTGATAAGCTTGAATGTGCCTGCGAAGAAAATACGCATCCTTCTTTTTTCAGATCAAAGGCCTTTTTACTGATCGTCACACTTTTTGCCATCGCGGCGCTCACTTTTCCTTACTATGGCAAAGTATTTTATCCCGATGTGAAAAAACAGGTGGCCATACCGCCACAGGATCACATCCAGCGGGCTGAGCTGGTTATTTCAGGTATGGATTGCCAAGCTTGTGAAAAGGGGATCAAATATGTCTTGTCTGCACTTCCCGGATATGTGGATGCTCAAATAAGCTATCAGTCAGGTGAAGCCCTGGTCACTTTTGATCAGGTAAAAACCGGTATCGTGCAAATTGATTCCGCTGTGAATTCAACAGGTTATAAGGTGGTTCATCATAGAATATTAACCACCGGGTCAACCTTTCATGATCCGAGCCTGCATTAAACCCGATGTGACAATTGTTCTTTGTATTTATTTAATCACATATAAAAACGTAATATTATGAAAACGATGTTAATCATTTTAACTGTTGTCTTGGGAGGACTCGTTTTTTCCCATCATCATTGTTCAGCAGGAAGCTGCTTCTCCGCTCAAACAAGTGAACCTGGTACATTAGCCGGAATAGGCCGGCACATATATGCAGCGCATACAGCATTTACCGATACAACACGGTTGACTACCGTAAGATTGAAAGTTACCGGTCTGGACTGTGCCGGATGTGCCAACTTTATTCATAAGAGATTATCTGTCACAAACGGAATAATAAGTGACGAAGTGAAATATCCAGGGGATATTACTATCGTAAAATACAACGCCGACAAAATTTCAGACAAAAAGATTGCAGGCATTATCAATAAGCTGGGATATAAAGCTGAAATTTTGACGAAAAATAAATAGAATACTACCAAAAAACAAGAAGGAAAATATGAATCAGAGAATTGATTTAACCATCACAGGCATGACGTGCGAACATTGTGCTTTGACCATCAAACACCTGCTGGAAAAAAAGCCAGGCATACTGTCTCAAGATGTGAATTACCGGTCAGGCAAAGGAACAGTAACTTTTGACCCGAATATAATCACCGGAGGAGAAATTGTCCAGACTATTAATCAAACTCCACACTATAGGGTGAAGGACGTAAAAGAGAATAATCCTGCCAACAGTTCCGTTGCACGATTTGATTTAATCATCATCGGCGGAGGTTCCGCTGCTTTTGCTGCTGCCATCCGTGCAAATGAGATAGGATTGACCACCCTCATGGTAAACGCGGGCTTACCTTTTGGAGGCACCTGCGTCAATGTCGGCTGCGTGCCTTCGAAGACCTTGATAAGAGAAGCCGAAGCGGTTTATCATGCCTCACACGCCAATTTTCGGGGCATACGACCAAGAGGAGCCGATATTAATTTTCGCCAGGTTATTAGAAATAAGAAAGACCTGGTGAAAACCCTGCAGCAAAAAAAGTATATGGATGTAGTAAGTGGTTTTGAAAACCTGAAGATGATCGAGGGCTGGGCCTCCTTTGCGGATGAAAAAACAATTCTGGTCAATGACAAAGATAGACCTGCTTCGACGGTGGGTACTTTCACAGCCGATAGGTTCATTATAGCCACCGGGGCATCTGCGAACGTACCCGACATTGAAGGATTAAATGAAGTTGGTTATCTTACCAATACCTCCTTATTCGACCTGGAAGAACAACCGCCAAGCATCACCATTATGGGAGCCGGTTATATTGGTTGCGAAATAGCTATGGCATATAACCGCCTGGGTACCAAGGTACGTATGATAGAATTTACCGACCGCATATTGCGAATCCAAACACCCGATATAGGAGAAGAATTACAAAAATATATGCGAAACGAAGGGATTGAGATACTCCCAAATTTTCGTGCGGTAAAATTTGAAAAATCGGTAAGGGGCACGATCATTCACTGCAGATGCGCAGATGGTTCTTTTACCCAAATCGTTGAACCGGGTGAAATAGTCGTAGCTACCGGAATCAAGCCAAATACTTCGAATCTGGGATTGAAAAATATCGGAGTTCAATTAAATAAGAAGGGGCATATTCAGGTAAATGAACTGATGGAAACAAACCTGAAACATATTTATGCGGTAGGCGATGTGGCCAGCACGCCTGCTTATGTATATACTGCGGCTTATGAAGGAAAAATAGCTGTGGAGAATGCTTTCACCGGCTCAAAAAATAAAGCGGATTATACCTCGCTGCCCTGGGTAGTATTTACCGATCCGCAGGTATCAGGCGTGGGGATAGACGAAGTACAGGCATCTGAACAAAATATCCCATTTGAAGTTTCCAGACTGGAGCTGAAAGATATTCCAAGAGCCATTACAGCCAATGATACAAGGGGATTTATCAAGCTGATTCGCAATACAGAAACAGACCGGTTGATCGGGGCAAGAGTAGTGGCTCCTGAAGGAGGTGAATTGATACACGCATTGAGCATGGCTGTCAAATACGGGATACCAGTGAGAGAATTAGCCGGAAGCTTCTACCCGTATCTGACTTTAGGGGAGGGAATAAAATTAGCAGCTATCGCTTTTGGGAAAGACGTGGCAAAACTCAGTTGTTGTGCAAGCTAAATGTTTGTCGCATCTGATTACCTTCTGTAATCAGTCTCTGCACATGTAGCATTTATCGGCTTTTCGCCGTACACAGTAATGCTTTGAATACTCCTTTTATTCCTCTGGTATTGACTCATTTCTTCTTCAGAGAGATAGGTTGTTAATATATCTTCCGGAATATGGATATTTTTTTCCTTTTGAATCTCTATTTTGATAAAACCGTTTTTAGAGATCATATCCAGATAGTCCTTTTTCTGAACGGCTCCTGCCACGCAACCGGCATACATTTCGGCCGCTTGCTGTATAGCGGGCGGCAACTCTCCTTCCAGGACTATATCGGATATGCTGAAATGTCCTCCGGGTTTTAAAACCCGATAAATTTCTTTGAACACACCTTCTTTGTTTGGCACAAGATTCAGCACACAATTGCTGACCACTACATCAGCCTTGTCAGAGGTGACAGGCATCTTTTCAATGTCGCCCTGACGAAACTCTACATTATTATAGCCAAGCTTGTCCACGTTTGCCCTGGCTTTTTCAATCATTTGCGGAGTAAAGTCAATCCCGATCACCTTACCTGAACCGCCTGTTTCCCTGCGGGCAATAAAACAATCATTTCCTGCACCTGAGCCAAGATCAATGACCGTATCACCCTGCTTCATTTTTGCATACTCCGTAGGCAATCCGCATCCAAGGCCCAGATCCGCATCAGGATTATATCCTTCGAGCCTGCTGTAATCTTCACTCATAATATTATATACCTCAGAGGAGCAACAGCCGGATCCGCAGCAGGAGGACTGATTGATTGCCTTATTCCGCGAAGCAATCTCACCGTATTTTTGCTTTACCAATTCTTTTAATGCACCTTCATTATTCATGATCATATCAATTTTAAGATGATGTAAATTATTTCCAAAATTTTACCTTACCTGCTTCTTGTACAAAATCTTTTACCTTCTGCTCTATAGCATCCCTAACCTGCCGGGTTTGTTCCATTATCTGATCCTTTATGCCGGTAAAACGTGAGGGATCCGGAAATGACCAGGCTATCCGCTTCGTTTCACCGGGAAATACAGGACATTTCTCTGCACTGGTCTCATCACATACGGTTATCACGACATCGTACTGCTTACCCTGTTTTATCAGATCAATGGCGGCTGTCGTCGTTTTACCTTTGATATCTATTCCCTTTTCTGCCATGGCTTCTATTACATAGAGATTAAGCCTGCCCGGCTCTATTCCGGCACTTTCAGCTTCAAACTGCTCTTTACCAAATTTATTCAAAAAAGCTTCAGCTATTTGGCTGCGGGCGCTGTTATGTACGCACACAAAAAGAATTTTGTACTTTTCCCGCTTCATTTTATTTATTCGTTTGTTGCAATAAGGTATCTTATAAAAAATCAGCAACAACCCTCTTTGGCAGAGTCGCCTGCCGCCACAAAAAACTCGCTGAAAAACTGCCTGTATTTTTGCCATATTTTAGGATTAATGCAATAACAAACACGGGCGCCTTCCACCGTTCCCTGAATAATGCCTGCCAGTTTCAGTTCCTTCAGGTGTTGGGAAATAGTGGGCTGCGCCAATCCTATGTCGCTCACCAGATCCCCGCAGATGCAAGCATCGGTTTTGATAAGTTCCTGTAATATGGCGATTCGCGCCGGATGGGCAATTGCTTTAGCCATAGCCGCAAGCTCATTTTGTTTTTTCGTGAATAAATTCGTTTTAGAAGCTCCCATCATTCATTATATTATTGCAATATTACGATTAATTATGAAACAAAACTTCTTTTCTCTTAGGAAAATTAAATTGCCTATGAGTGGAAAACGTTCAAGGTGGAATTCAGTGCCCCTACATACTGATTTTCTTCACCTTATTCATCATCTGCACACCATGCACTAAGGAAGCGCCGCCGCGTATGGCGGCAGCTACATGTACCGCTTCCATCATTTGGCCTTCACTCCAGCCTTTTTCATAAGCGTCGCTGCTGTATGCATCAATGCAATAAGGACATTGCACTGCATGAGCTACCGCCAAAGCGATCAATGATTTTTCCTTTGCGCTCAGTTCACTGTCTTTAAATACTTCGCTATACCAGGAAAAGAATTTATCACCGAGCGGTTTTTGAAATTCGCTGATATTGCCAAACTTTGCGAGATCCTCTGCATTATAATAGTGTTCCGTCATGACATATAATTTTTTAAAGTAACTGTCCAGTCATAGCGTTTAAAACTAACCTTGGGCTCCTTATCAGCCTGCATAATCTGATAGTTTGTAAGCATTTTTATGATCCCTCTCTTCCCGCCAAAATCAGCCCAATACCATTTTAATAATTTCGGAAGATACAAAATATGATGTTCCTGGTCATATCCTGTTTCATTTTGTAAATAATTTTTAGCTGCCCTGTTTAATTGAACATCTATATTATCAGGTTCATAAAAAGCAATCTGAGGGCAACTTCTTGCTCCGCAATTCAATGCAAAATGGATGCGATAATCCAATTGATTGACTCTGAAACCTTTTTCAACATCAGCCGGAAAACATTTGTTTATATAACCCATCGCCCATTTGATCCTGGAATGTCTTAAGATGCCATGTTCGATGTCGTCTAAACGCACAGGGTGCCGTGCCACGATGAAATATTTTTTTCTAAAAAACCTGTTCTTTTGGTGAAAATATTGCGGACGCCGGACGAGCAGCCATTGTACCCCTGCATTATACAGGTTGATCCAGAAAGCTTTTTTTGCAGCATCATTCCTTAATTGCCCAACTAATAATTCCTGATTAAACGTCTTCAGCAAATTCAGAATTCCATCAGCAGAGCTATTTCCGGTGCGCACGGCATACCAAAATTGTTGTGAAAGGCTTATCGCATCCGCAGATACATCCTTTTGAACCAAAGTCATTGTCAACAGATTATCCAACATTAGTCGCACAAAATATAAGAACCTGACAATTATTTCTAAAAATAAATTTTTCGGTATATCATTGTACATTTGTCCGAAGAAATGAGTTTGAATGCCTGATAAAGATTCACAGATCAAAGAATGGGTAGAAGGCTATACGGATGAGCTTTTCAAATGGGCTTCGTATAAACTTCCTTCCCGCGAGACCGCAGAAGATCTGGTACAGGAAACTTTTATGGCTGCTTATCAGTCATGGGATAAATTCAATGGGGAGAGTTCTCCTAAAACATGGCTATACGCTATCCTTAACAATAAGATCAAAGATTATTTCCGTAAGGAAATACGGAATATCGTGATTACAGAAAGCAGGCTTTTACCGGAAAACGAGGAAAATTCTTTTTTAGATATCTTCTTTGATAAAAACGGCACGTGGAAAAAAGAAATGCGACCTCAACATTGGATCACGGAGGAAGAAGATCTTCTGGACAATAGCTCCTTCTCCCGCACACTGCATGACTGTTTAAACAAGCTTCCTGCTTTATGGAATAAAGTGATCAGTTTCAAATATCTGGAGGAGAAAAAAGGAAATGATATCTGTAAGGAAACCGGGTTATCTTCGTCTAATTACTGGCAGATATTATACAGGGCAAGACTACAACTCAGGGAATGCCTGGAAAAAAACTGGTTCAAAAAATAATTGTATGAAAAAAATCATGAACACATTGATGTTATCCTGTAAAAAGGCAAGCGCTCTGATCATAAAGAGAAATGATTTCTTATTAACAAGAAAAGAAAGGATACAATTGTTTTTTCACCTGTTGGTTTGTGATGCCTGCCATACTTTCAGCAGGCAAAATGAAGTCGTCAGTAAAGTTTTGGAACAACAAAACAGGTTGCCTTCAAACTGGCAGAAAGAGATGTCAGCGGTCGAAGAACTTAAGGAGCAGATTATTTCCGGATTAAAATAGGAACTTACAAACTTTAAAATGTTTTCAGATGAAATTGTTCTCAAATCTTACCTCCAGACAATACTTCTATTTGCTTGCCGGCTGTGCCCTGATAGTATATGCTATCATTGAAAAAGATATACTCGCGGGCATATTCAGCATCTTTTGCCTGATACAAGGTATCTTTAATATTTGCTTGTTGGGAACATGCCAGCTTCCACGAAAAAAGCCAAATAATGAATTTATCCACACAAATACAACTGTCGGGCACTTATCTGAAAAATAATGGCATTGAAAATGCAGAAGCAGCCGTGGTGCTGGGTACCGGATTAAATAAACTACTGAAATATATTAACATCCGTCAAACTATTCCGTACAGCGACATCCCTCATTTCCCTGAAGCTACGGTCGAATTCCATAAGGGAAATCTGATCTATGGGCAAATTGGCAAAACCAGTGTGCTGGTCATGCAGGGACGTTTTCATTACTATGAAGGTTATACTATGCAGCAAATAACCTTTCCCATTCGTGTGATGAAAGCATTGGGCGTAAAATCCCTGTTTTTGAGTAATGCAGCTGGGGGTATGAACCCTGAATACAAAAAGAGCGATCTGGTATTAATCAAAGATCATATTAACCTGCAACCTGAAAGTCCTTTATGTGGAATAAACGATCCGGAGTCCGGAAAGCGGTTTGTGGATATGAGCTGTCCGTATGATAAATTTTTGAGCGAAAAGCTGAAGGCGGAAAGCCGAAAGCAGGGGATTTCAGTGAAGGAAGGGACTTATGTCGCAGTAAGCGGACCAAATTTAGAAGCCCGCGCTGAATATCATTATTTGAGAAATATCGGTGCGGATATGGTAGGCATGAGTACGGTACCGGAAGTGATCGTAGCCAATGAAATTGGGTTGCCGTGTGCTGCAGTTTCAGTCATTACTGATGAATGTGATCCTGATCACCTGCAACCGGCTGATATTAATGATATCATCGCTACAGCAAAGCAGGCAGATGAAAAGTTAAGCCCATTGTTTGCGGGAATAATTGGCCGACAGGATAAATAACGGAATGTTTTTCCGTTCATCAGCCTATCAAACCATATAAAATGCTTTGATATTCCCCCCCTTAATCTTTGGCACATTTTTGGAAATACAGGTATTAACTAAAGAAAAAACACTATGAAAAAGTTACTGATCACAAGCCTGTTCATTATCGGTATTACAGTCATGGGAATACACTATGCTTCCGCCCAAGGCAGGGGGCATTCCAGACATGGTGAAAGAGGATATAGAAATTATTCTTTTTATCAGGGTTATCCTTCCGACCTGCCTCCCGGACAAGCAAAAAAAATATATGGCATGCAATCAGCCAGATATTTCGCTCACGGGCATGAAAAAGATGAGTATTATACACATTGGAAACACTATCGCTGGCATGGAGATGATGACAATGAAGATGACGATGACCAGGGATATGGTTATTACCAGGCGCCTTATTACCAGCCTGTATATACTCAGCCCGGGGTGGTCATTAATGCACACATAAGAATCCCTCTGAGATAGCGCTCAATATCCCAGAATTTTCAGCATGCTTTGCCAACTCTGCTCCCTGGCATAAACCCAATCTTTGAGTTGACCGTTTTTATCGTATCCGATCACAATATGCTTAGGGGCAGGGATCAGGCAATGCTTGATACCCCCGTAACCGCTCAACTGATCCTGGTAAGCGCCGGTATGAAAAAATCCTACATATAAAGGCTCTTTCCCGTTCAACTTAGGGAGAAAAACCTGGTTTATATGTTCTTCTGAGGTATAAAAATCGTGACTGTCACAGGTAAGTCCGCCGAGATTTACCTGCTGATATTCGGAATCCCATTTATTGACAGGCAACATTAAAAACTTCTCTCCTATTCCCCAGGTGTCCGGTAAGGTGGTAATAAAAGAACTGTCTATCATATACCAGGTCTCCCGGTCATTTTGCAGCTTTTCACCTAACACACTATATATCAGGGCAGCGCTTTCCCCTACCGTATATGAACCGAATTCGGTAAAAATATTAGGTACCGGCACTCTGCTTTTCCTGCAGGAATTTTTGATCGTCTTTATGATCTCATCGATCATATATTTATAATCGTAATCAAAGCCTAAGGAATGTTTGATCGGAAATCCCCCGCCTATATTGATGCTGTCTAATTCAGGACAGATCTTTTTAAGCTGGCAATAAATATTGACTACTTTATTTAATTCACTCCAATAATATATATCATCCTTAATCCCTTTATTCAGGAAAAAATGAAGCATTTTCAGCTGAAAACGGCTGCTGCCTTTAAATTTATCCACATAAAATTCAAGAATATCGCGAGACCGGATACCAAGGCGGGAAGTGTAAAAATCAAAAGAGGGTTCTTCTTCGGCGGCTATCCGGATACCTAACTTCACCGGATCCTTTATTTTGATCATCTTGCGGTAATCCTCAATCTCAGCCTTATTGTCCAGCACCGGAATGACATTATAAAAGCCGCTATTGACCAGTCTGGAAATTGCCCGGGTATATGCTTTGGTTTTAAAGCCATTGCATATTATAAAGGTCTCTTTGGTGATCTTCTTCTGCTGATACAATTTCTTCACGATCTCAATATCATAGGCATAGGAGGTTTCCAAATGGATGCCATGCTTTAAAGCTTCATCTAAAATAAAAGAGAAATGAGAGCTTTTAGTGCAATAGCAATAAAAGTATTTCCCTTCATAGCGATGCTTACGTATGGAATCTTTGAACCAGGCTTTGGCATTATCAATCTGTTGACCGATTTTGGGTAAATAAGTCAACTTAAAAGGCGTACCGTATTTATCAATCAATGCCTTCAGGTCCAAATCATTAAAACGGAGGTAATTATCTTCTACCTCAAACCCCTTTTGAGGGAAATCGAAAGTCTGACGAACAAGGTCAGTATAGGTGTTGTTCATCTAACAGGGTAGTGAAACGGGTTAATAAAAATTAGAGACTTTTTTGCAAAAACCATAAAAAATTAAGATGCAAAACTAATCATTTACAGAAAAAAAGTCCTCAAAAAAAATCTGAGCAAAATTTTTTCCCCTTCATTCATTTTCATACTTTCCTTAACAGCTCCCCGGCTTTTTTGCCCTCGCAAAACAATAAGTCCAATATACTCAGCCCGGGCAAAAAACCGGTCCGGTCTTCAAATACCTGATGATAATGCGGGAAATCAAAATTTCCATGATCCAGGGTATTTTTCGGGGTTATCCTGTTTCTCGCATCTACCATACCCGGATCGTTGCAGGATTTAAAATATTCCTTCGTCCTGGAAATCTTCCAGGACAGACCCAGCCATTTGTTTACCAGATCAAAAGCCTGCATGTTCCAATCTACCAGATATTCAAATTTATTATCATATAAAGGGCGAAGGCCATCTTCATAATATTCAAACCAGGGGGAACGGTGATAAGCAGAAGTCAGCGTTCGCCAGTGAATGAGCTGCCATTTATCGCGGTTACAAATCCTCAAATCCTTCAAAACCATTTTTTCTCTTCCCGCATGCAGGAGGGGAACGCTCAATAAAATCGTTCCATGGGGTCCGGCAAGGTAATAACGGTTAGAGTAGGAGCCTTTTTGGTAGTGCTCATATTGCTCAAATTTTAATTCATTATAGGCTACTAATAATTTATAATAACTGATTGCAGGGAAAGATTGATAATCAATTAATATCGTTTTGCCACTTATTAAACCTGACATAATTACAAACTATTTGAAGAAGACGTATAAAATGATATATTTTATTGTTATAATAACTACTAATAAATATACGATAATAATAATAATAATTTGATAAAGAATATATTATTATTTATATAAATGACTAAAAATATTAGCTTAAAGAAAAATTTTAAATAAGCGGATTTATTTTCAAAAATACTAACAATGTTAGTATAATAAAAATTACTCAACTATTAATTATCCACAAAAAAGCACATTATAAATAGTCATTATGTGTTTTGATCAAAAAAAATATTTGAAAATGGAATCAAATTTGCCGCTTAGGAGAAACGACCTTCGGTGAGGAAAAAAATCAATAAAAAATTTGAGATTACAAATGAGCATAAAAATTCATGTTTCCCTGTACCCTATTTTTATATTAGGAGTTTTATTGGCATCCTGTAGTAAACCCCGTCCGGTCAGTTTTGCCGGATACCGGAATATCCGTTTCAGTAATGAGGGATTTTCGACCGGGGTCATTCAAATGGAAGTGGCTTTTTATAATCCGAATCCCTACCCGATGAAGATCAAAGAAACAGATCTGAAAGTTTTGGTCAATCGTCAGCCCTTTGGAGAAATTACCCAGGATTCCCTTAGCCTGATGCCTGCCAAGGACACCTTTCTGATGCCCGTCAGCGTCAAGGTCAATTTGATTGACCTGATTCAAAAAGCCATTAATCTCTCAGGAAACGATTCCGTTATGCTGGAAGCTAACGGAAGTTGCAAGATAGGAAAAAGCGGAGTCTTTTTTAAAATGCCGTTGCATTACCAATCAAAAGAGGTGCTTAAAATCTTCTGAATGCTGAAGGATAATCCAATGTTACCTTTCATCTCAATCCCAATTCAATGCCGTTTAGATAAGGTTGCGGGGCATGTTGGCGAGGACGCCAATATGAGGCGTTTGCTGTGGTCGGCACCCTCGCCGACCGGTTAAACGACATTGAATCCCAATTTACCATTTTAGAAAATATTGATACGCCTCCTGTTCATAAGCCTGATTGATACGTTTCAACGCAGCTATAGAATCTTTATCCTGCAAATTCGTCAATATGAATCCGGGGAATTGGTCCTGCAGGGAAACATACCCATAGGGAGCTACAAACCCGGCACCGGTCAAATAATTTATAGCTGCAAATTGCGGGGTATTGGGGTCAAAAATATTTTTACTCCACGGAAAGGCAGCATCGGGTAATTGCATTTGAGCCAGCAACGTGGCGGCAATATCCAACTGTGAAATAACCCCGCTGATCACTTTGCCCCGCCAGGCAGGCTTGATGACATCGCCATAGAATAATAAAGGGATCTTGTTCCGCAGAGGGCTCTGAGCGGGCCTCCCGTATTGGGAATCATGGCTGTGATCAGGTACAAAGACAAACAATGTGTTTTTAAACCAGGGTTTGGCCTCTATTTTTTCAAAAAAAGTACGCAGGCTGGAATCCGAATAATGCAGGGTATTCATATAAGGCATCTGAACGCCACCATATTGGATATACTGCGGCACGGGGATATCAAAAGGGGGATGTGTGCTCAGCGTGTACCAGCAATAAAAAAAAGGTTGCCTTGCTTCATTCACTAATGCAGCCGCATAATTCGCCATAATACCGTCAGGAATACCCAATGCCCCGCGGTGCAAAAAAGAAGGAAAATCACGGCCGGATCTGACCACATTAAACTTTTTATTATATACATAACTCCTGATGTTCCCGAAATCCAGCATACCGCCATAAATAAACCCGCTGGAATATCCGACAGAATCCAAGACCTCGTTAATAGAAGGCAAATGAATGGTTTTCTGTGGTTCTGTCAGTATGGAAATATCCCCTGCCGTTGGAAAAGCGCTTAATATCCCGGGAATCCCTTCGTCTGACACATAACCTGTGGCATAGCAATTGTCGAAATATATACCCTGTTTGGAAAGACTGTCAAAAAAAGGGGTAATCAGCGGATTAACCTGAGCGGATACCGCATCGAATGACCAACTCTCAAGGATAAAGACCATGATGTTGGGTCTTGTGGTGCTCAAAACGGAAATGGTAGTATCTCTTTTGTAATTGTATAAGCTGTCCACAATTTGCCTTGCTTCGGCAGGTGGCATCCAATGATAGGGATTCTGGTTGACATCCAACGCTTCCTGACTGATGTCATGGATCAGGAACCAGGATGGATTTACTGCGGATGCATTCAATACAGCCCGGGGAGAATAATAACTGACACTGAGGCTGATGGGAAAACGCTGCCACCCACCGCGAATACCCGTAAAAATAATAAATCCGATGACGGGAAACCCCACAATACCAGGGAATATCCTTTCCCCGAAAGAGGGAGACGATTTAAAGGAACGGATATGAATAACCCTGTTATAAAAAATGGTAAAAAGCAATCCTAAAATAATCGTCAGGCTGAAAAACAAAACAGTCAATCCAACCGGTGAACTCTTGAATGGTTCCGTAAAATGGGAGAAATGCGCCAGTGCTTTCCAGTTTAGCTTGGTGTGCCACTGGGTATATAAAGCAGCATCCCCGTATGCAATGGCACATTGAACAAAAATAATAATGATCACCAGTACCTGTAATATCTTCAACCAGTACTTTTTATTCGATAGATATCCTATCCATAATACAATAAAAGGGAAGGCGAGGCTATAACAAGCTGAAGAAATATCTAACGGAATGGCATAATAAAAGCCGCGTAGAATGTTCAAAAAACCGTTCCAGTGTAATTCATGGAACTGAACTATAAGGAAAATAATCCGGTTTATAGAAAAAAAGGCTAACCAAAAGATGAACAGACTGATAAGATAGCGGATTATGCGAATCATAAATTCAAAGATACTTAGGAAAAGGCAAAGTCACTTAGCGATGACTTAATGAAATGATAATGACATTACTTGCATTATTCATGGATAACCTTTGTATCTTTTAAACATCTCCGGAAGGAGCTTGTGTATTCACTCTTTTCTTTGTTCTTAAAAATGAAGCGCTCAATGCTGCAAACCCCGCAACGATTGCCCCTATAAACCCCGTAATAATCGCCAATAAAACCGGTGATTTTACCTGTAAAAATAATTCAGACATCCTGTTCCCAAGAATATGATCATTAGCCATATCCCGAAAGAGAGCCAGGCTGGACCAAAGCACAAACAGAGAAATGAAGGCTGTAAAAAATGACGCGACAGGTTTCTGGCGAATGATGAGCGAAACCACGAAAGCCACCACCGCCAGGCTCCACCAGGGATAATAAAGTCCTGTTATATAACTTAGTATTCCAATCAGCAAAAAGACAAGGATTGATCTCATTCTTTCTTATTTACAAAAATGATTTTATACTTCACCTCAGCACTGGTACTGTCATCCGGTGAAAAAAAGTTAAGTTTATAATACTTCCCTCTTACCCAATCATCCACAAAATCATCATAGTAGCGGCTGCCGGGGTTACCGCTTTGTCCTCCGGGATAAATTCCATAAGCCACTATCGGATTACTCATTTGAACGATCATCCTCCAGGAAGGGCCATGATCTTTTTTGATGGCGCTGACGGTATATCTGTCACCACCCGTAAAAAGATGCATCCTGCTCAAAGCCGGAATTCTGGCTAAATGCATAATATCGGTTCCACGGTAGATTCCCCAATTTAATTTCCCCGTTGAATCCAATTTTTGAACAGCATTCATCGCTTTTATAAAAGCATCATATACACGGGATCTCAGATTTCCTCCCCGGGAAGCATAACCTGTATTCACTAAAGGCATAGTGGTATCCCTGATCAGCCATTCAATGGTCGTATTGTCTGTGGGCCTCGGCATTGGTAAATGCAGGGAGTCATTCAGCACATCACTCCATATATTCTCATACAAACTATCCCACCATGAGTAGAATAAAAGAGGCTTAATGGTGCCTGGCAATACTTCCAGATCCCAATGACGCAAACTGTCCAGGTATTGATGTGAAGCCCTGCTCAAACCTGCTGTATCCAGATGCCGTAGCATTATCGGCAAAGCTTCTGCTGCGAATCCATCATAATAATCATTTTGCAGTTTCATCATATCCTCTATGGTCAGGTTATTACGGTCATTTAGAAAATGATAAATCCTCCTCGCCCGAAATTGAATAAACTCACCATGATAAAAATAAGGATAGGTAGTATCCGTTGGATTTTGATTGGCAGAATATACAAAATTTTGTTCAGGGTCAAGGATATGCGGATTTTCTAAAAATGGAATGGAGCTATGCCATAAATATAAGCTATCATCTCCCGGGAGAATAAATTTCCCGAAATCCATACTCCTGCGTACAGGAAATTTACCCTGTTGCCAAATGGCAATATTGCCAGAAATATCCGCATAGGCAAAATTCTGGCCAGGGCATTCGAAGTATTTCAGTGCATTCTTATAATCATCAAAGTTACGGGCATGATTCATCAGGTACATCGTCTTTAACTCATCGGAAGAATCGGCGGCAGCCCAATGCAACGCGAGATATTGATGGTCACTGAGTGTATCCGGAAATGAAGGATCGTACATGACGGGACCAAAAACGGTATAAGCTACGGTATCATAAAAGGTTTTATGACCCCTTATATTTATTTTTTCTATTTTAACGGCAGCATTCTTCCATGAACTGTCATACCAGTATTGCTTCATGGAAGCATCTTTGAAACGAATGGCATAGTAATCACTTACATCCCGCTGTGCATTGGTAAGTCCCCATGCGATATAATTATTAAACCCTATGATAACTCCCGGGGCGCCCGGTAAAGAAGCTCCATATACATCCATGTCGGGAGTGTGTATCTGCACTTCGAACCACAAAGAGGGAAGGTTTAACCCCAGATGAGGATCATTACAAAGGATAGGCGCGCCAGACCGGGTCTTTTTTCCGTTCACTACCCAGTTATTACTTCCATTATCAATATCGCGTTTATCACTCTGAAAACGTACAGCCTCTTTATTGACTGCTATCAAACTATCTGATGGAATAGATGAAGGTGAGACAGATGGCTTGTAAAAGGGCGTGCCTTTGGGAATAATGGGGTACAGGCTATCGGGGTAATCCGGGAACATTTGATTGAACTGCTGCAGACCAAGTAATTTTAAAGCATTGGTATTTTCCATATCGCTGGTACCGCCGGTAAGCATATCCGACATATACTTCAGCAGCAAGGCGGTTTTCAGGTTGGTCCATTTGACCGGTTTATAGTCCAGTAATTTATATTCAAGCGGCAGCTTTCTGTAATTTAATGTAGCAATATATGCATTTACCCCTGCAGTATAAGCATCCATCATAGCCTTAGTGGCAGAATCAGCTTCCATCACGGCCAGGGAGTTTTCCGCATCCGTGACCATACCTTTCCTGCGTTGCAACCGGTCATACTGTAAAGTCTTCTCTCCTATCACCTCAGAAAGATCACCTCCTGCCGCGCGGACCTGCAGATCCATTTGCCAAAGGCGGAATCTGGCTGTAATATATCCCTGCACATAGTATGCATCCCTGTCGTCCTGCGCAAAAATATGAGGAACCAGGTGTGCGTCAAACCAAACGCTGACAGGGCGCTCCACGCCTTTCACTTTAAGTTTGCAGGAATAATTATTATTGACAGGAGTGGCATTTTGCCAAAAGCCTAATTGCGGACTAAAAAATTTCCCGGCAGGAGGAACCTGCCCCCATCTGTTATTCAATACAACAATTAGAATGATAGTAATAATAAGTGATATAATAAATCCTTTCGATCGCATGGCTGGCTGTCTATTTGACGGGAAAAGTATAAAAAAACCCACAGTTATAAAAATAAAAAAACTTTTATAACATAAGTCTTATTACCCCCGATAGCTGTTCAATTTAATAATTCTGGAGACAGACAATCAACCTCTGTATATCCTCAAAAGTATTAAACGAATGAAGAGTGATGCGAAGACGCTCTTTCCCCTTGGGTACTGTGGGTGATAATATGGCTTTAATATCCAATCCTTTTCGTTGAAGGGTATTGGCTAATGCAAGCACTTCCTCATTGTCGGGCACGATGAGTATTTGAATCGGCGTATTGGAAGGAAGTTTCCCGAACGGAAGATTGATCCGTTGAAAATGAGAAATCAGTTGTTGCAAATGTTTTCTCTCTTCCTTCATCTTCGGGAAATAATCATAGGCTACAGATATTGCCGCCACATCTGAAGGGGGTAAGGCCGTGGTATAAATCAGCGTACGGGCATAGTTAATTAAATACTGTTTCAGGGTCTTGGAGCCTAATACTACCGCTCCATGAACACCCAACGCTTTTCCAAAAGTATGAATACGGGCAAAACATTCCCTTTCTATTCCCAATTGCTGGACAAGCCCTTCCCCCTTTTCTCCTATTACACCGGTAGCATGGGCTTCATCTACAATGAGGCTGGCTTCGTAACGATTGCACAGAGAAATAAGTTCTTCCAAGGGGGCTTCATCGCCATCCATGGAATATACACTTTCTACCACTACAAAACTTCTGCGTTTCAGACGTTTCAGCTTTTCTTCCAGATTCCTCATGTCATTATGCAGGAAAGAGTATGCCGTGGCGAGTGACAGGCGGATACCATCACGCAGTGAAGCATGTATCAGGTTATCATATACGATCGCATCCCCCCTGCCAGCTATAGCGCTGATCAGGCCCACATTGGCATCATAGCCTGAATTGAAAATAAGCGCTTCTTCGGCATGATGAAACCTGGCGATCTTGATCTCTGTCTTTTCAAATAAAGGATGATTGCCTGAAATAAGTCTGGATCCGGTACTCCCATGGGCATACAGGTTACGTGCTACTTCCTGATTGATTTCCTTCTGGAATGCCTTATTTCTTGCGAGACCTAGATAATCATTGGAACAAAAATCAATCCGGTCATTTTGTTTTTTCAGAGAACGCAGGGCAAGATCCTGCTCACGTACTTCCAGTTTTTCGAGTAAAAACGAATCATTTTGCATGATACAAAACTATTACATTTTTTATTACTTTCGCAGGCTTAACAATTTTTAAACATAGTATTCCATGAAAGGCAAAGACTCCATACTGGGTCTCGAATTACCCACCGATCCCAGATGGGTTAACCTGGCTGCTATCTCTCTCGAAGATATACTGACAGACCATGCCTGGTGTGAGCAAAAAGCTGCCACATCCTGCATTTCTCTCATACAGCGCTATCCCGATCTTGAAAAATTAGTTCATGAATTAGCGCCGGTGGTCACGGAAGAATGGGGACATTTTCGTATGGTATTAACGGAAATAAGCAAACGAAATTTAAAGCTCGGCAATCAAAGAAAGGATGAATATGTAAATGAGTTGTTAAAACATGAAATCAAAGGCGACAGCAGGGAAAACAGGCTACTGGATCAATTGCTGATATGTGCATTAATTGAAGCCCGCAGTTGCGAACGTTTTCGGTTGCTGAGCGAAGGGTTAACTGACCCTTATCTCCAAAATTTCTATCGCAGGTTTATGGAAAGTGAAGCAGGGCATTATACCTTATTTATCTCTTTAGCTAATGAATATCTTCCAAAAGAAAGAGTAAAAAAACGTTGGAAGGAATGGCTAAAAACTGAAACATCCGTCATGGAAGGCTTAACAGTAAGAGGAGACAGAATGCATTGATCTTATATTTAATATACTGTCATTTTATATAAATATTTCGGAGGCCAGTTTCTGTGCCTCTTGAAATGCAGTCATATTGATAGAAAGTGAAATTTCTCTTTTTTTGAAAAAATACAATAAGTTTTCTGTGGCAATATTTCCAACCAATTTATCTTCCGCCATCGGGCACCCTCCGATACCGTTAATGGCGCTGTCAAAGCGGCGACAACCGTAATCATACGCAGCGACAATTTTTTCCTCCCAATTTTGAGGGGCCGAATGAAAATGGGCGCCGAATTCTATCTCCGGAAATGCAGGTATAACCTGTGAAAAAAGATACGATATGGTACCGGGCTGAGCCAAGCCTACCGTATCCGCCAAAGAAATAACACTGATGCCAATATCAGACAGTTGTTTTACCCAATTAATAACCACCTCTTTATTATAAGGATCATGATATGGATTACCAAAACCCATAGAGATATAGATTACCAATTGTTTTTGGTATCGAAGACATAATTGCTGGATTTGCCTTATTACCACTAGCGATTCAGCAATCGTTTTATTGGTATTTCTTAATTGGAAAGTTTCCGATATGGAAAATGGAAATCCCAAATAGGTGACCGGTAAGCATTGCACAGCCTCTTTCGCACCACGTAAGTTTGCAATGATAACTAATAATTTTGAATAAGAACCTGTATACTCCAAATGATTCAGTACTTCCTTCGTATCTGCCATTTGAGGAATAGCTTGAGGAGACACGAAGCTGCCGAAATCTATCGTATCAAAACCTACTTTTAGAAGTTGGTTTATATATTCAATTTTCTTCTCTGCAGGTATAAAAGCTTTCCACCCCTGCATCGCATCTCTCGGGCATTCGACCAATTTTACCTTTTTATAAGCATCTTCATTGTTCACAGGTGGAAGATACGAATTAATTTGTTTGATGATACTGAAAATCGGGGACAGTTTTGAGGTTGGGGTTTCTGGCTCCGGGTTCCGAGTTCCGGGTTTATTCAGACTTCATGACTTTTCAGATGCTGGCGATTAGGTAATACCGTTTTTCTTGTCCATTCAATCTTTTTCTCAAAGGGATATTTCCGCACCGGGCAATCTGACATTAAGCAATAAGGACAACTATCCGGTACACAGGGATCTGTATGGAAAAAACATTCTACCTTACCATTTGCAAAATCCCTGTTGACAATATATTCTACCTGCTTGATTTCGCTATGCACCTGGTCCAGTGTAAAATAATAAGGCATTGTAATATGGCAGTCCACATGATAATTCTGTCCGTATTGCTGTACCCGCATATTATGTATGTCAATCCAGGGCGACCTGCGATTCTCATTCAATATTCGAGTGATATTGTCCACAATCTTCATGTCGGTTTCATCCATTAACCCCGATACAGAATGACGGACCAATTTATAACCTTTTATAATAATTAATGTCCCCAACAGTAAAGAAGCTACCGGATCTAACCATTGCCAACCAGTAAAATGAATTAATACTAATGCGGCTATCAAACCGAGGCTCGACCAGGCATCAGTTAAAATATGCTGGCCGTTGCCGCTTATGGTGATGGAAGGGATTTTTCTCCCGGACCGGATTAAAAAAATACCAAGCAAAAAATTAATAATGCCGGCGATCACGACAATAAATATACCCAGATTCAGTTTATGCAATTCGTGAGGGACGATAAAAGTCTCCACCGCTTTATATAAGATCAGACATCCTGCTATCAGGATCATGCCCCCTTCAAACCCGATCGAGAAAAACTCCACTTTGCCATGACCATAAGGATGATTCAAATCCTTAGGCTTGGAAGCAAGATAAATACTATAGCAGGCAAAAGCCCCTGCTATCACATTGATAATAGATTCTAAAGCATCGGAAAGTATTGCTACGGAATGTGTATCAATGTAAGCATAAAACTTCGCTATTGTGATAATGAAGCTCACAATAAGCGACAAACTGATAATGCTGAATTCTTTAGATTTCAAGGGAGTTATATGGTTGTATGGTTATATTGTTGTATGGTTGTATGATTTGATGGTTGTATGATTTGATGGCTTTAGGGTCGAATGATTATATAGCGGTATATTCACATTATGGCATGATATGAATGGAGAATTATTTTGGGTAATTCATAAGAGTTTTTTCATTAAAAGAATCTCCGGATGATCCAAAAAATAAAGCTCAGAAATATGCTCAAAATGATCATACTGACAACGTGCATATAAAAGCTGAAATGTTGCCTTTTGACCCGGATATCTCCAGGAAGATTTCCGAACCATTTCAATTTATCACCACCCATCCAGACAAGGAAGCCGATGGCTAATAAAACGGCCCCACCAATCATCAATATCTTCCCGATTTCCTTCATCATCATTGAAAAAAGCATATTATAAATCCCGGCCGGACAAATTTACGATATATCCTCAGGTAAGGCAAATGCAGGGTGATCGTCCAAATTTTCACTTTCATTTTTTTAAATAAATTCTGAAATCTATCTTTGCGCGCGGAGAGATGGCAGAGCGGTCGAATGCGGCGGTCTTGAAAACCGTTGAGGGTCACACCTCCGGGGGTTCGAATCCCTCTCTCTCCGCACCTGACTGTAGTCAGGCAGGTTCGCCCGCCGTAGTTTTGTATCCTAATGCCAAAGCCGCTGCTCCCTCAAAACGAAGGCAGACTTTCTTATACCAGAAGGTATCTTCTCCAAATGTTTGAGATGGCAGGCTTCGAAGGACAATGTCCATTTATGTTTTTTTCTACCTATTTGTTTTATTTTAGCAAGGATGTGGCATTATGTTTATATTCTTGACATTGAGTAATAAACAGCAATGCATGGGCTGCCATTTCAATATAAAGGAAAAGAAATTATTTCATCGGGAAGGGAAATAAGTAATAGGATAATATCTCTATCCAAATTGGATGTTACGTCGTGACTTATCCATATTCTGAGCAATAAAAGATCCTGTATTTGATTATAAGCAAATTAAAGAAGAACTAGTGATTGGACGCAACTATAAAATTACTATGTGTAAAAGGATATAGCGCCGATTTGGACGAATGGGCAGCAGATAACAAGACAATTATCAAGTGTTGCCATGATTTATACAAAATAAAACAAGATTTTACTTATGAAAAGTTATGATTATTTAAAATAAATTTTATGAAGAGTGCCAAATTATTCTTTTCGATCCTGTTGTTTACGGCCTTGGGAAGCTGTTTATTAAAATCAAATCATGTTAATAAACCTGTCCCCATCATCTTCGATTCGGACATTGGTCCTGATTATGATGATGTAGGGGCTATTACCATTCTTCATGCAATGCAACAGAAAGGCGAAGCAAAGGTTCTGGCAACATTAGCCAGCAATAAATATGAAGGTATAGCGGCAGTTCTGGATGTATTCAATACTTATTGGGGGGAGCCGGATATTCCGATTGGCGTTCCCAAAGGATGGGCCGTGGATATGAGCGATCCTCAGCATTGGTCAGACACCATACTGGCAAAATATCCGCATCAGATAGATTCTAATGATCAGGCGCCGGATGCAGTAGAAGTTTATCGGATGGTGCTTGCGGCCCAACCAGACCATAGTGTCACCATTGTAACAGTAGGCTTTCTCACTAACATGGGTAATCTTCTCCTATCGAAAGGAGATAGCTATTCTCCTCTTACCGGCATAGAGCTGGTTAAGAAGAAGGTTAAACTATTAGTAAGTATGGCGGGAGCATTTCCGTCAGGAAAAGAATTTAATATGGATCATGATCCCAAAGCATCCAAAGAAGTTTTTGAGAACTGGCCCACTCCTGTCATCTTTAGCGGTTTTGAAATCGGCGAGCATATTAAAACAGGATTACCTTTAATACATAATGATTCCATTCATCGTGACCCTGCTAAAGATGTATTCCGGATCAACATCCCCTTGAATCCCATGGATTCTGCCGGCAGGATGAGTTGGGATGAAGCTACGACCTTAGTAGCGGTGAGGGGGTATAAACCTTTTTTTACTTTACATCCCGGTAGGGTGATAGTGAATGAGGATGGGAGTAATAGTTGGAATGATAACGGTAAAGGGCAATATTACCTGGTACAAAAAGGATCGCCGGAGAAAGTGGCGGAGGTTATTAATCAGTTGATGATGGAAACACCAGGATCTGTTGGCAGTCCCGAAACTTCGGGAGCAGGAGCAGCAGGCAGGTAATCATTAAATCAGTGAGCGGTAAGTGGTAATCGGTATATCTTGTCAGTGGCAGTAGCAGTAGGCAGAAGCAGTAGACGGGGTGATCATTAAATCAGTAATCGGTACTCTGAGACCCGGTACCCGACGTCTGAAATGACAGGCAATACGAAGTAATAAAATCGAAACGAAATCAGACATCAAAAAATCAGACATCCATAAATAAAAATAGTTACTATGTTTATAGTTCAAAGCTATGCAATCGCAATTCTTTTCTGCATCATCACCATGTTGTGTTGGGGATTATGGGCCAATACTCAAAAGCCGGCAAGTAAAAGCTGGGATTAGGCAAATTCTTTTAATCTCATTGCAACAGGAAAAGCCGGACAGGCTATATCGTATGGATTGGGTCAGGGTACCACGCTGGCAGCTGCACTCTGGGGGGTATTCGTATGGAAAGAGTTTAAGGATTCTCTCAATGGAACAAATATGTTAATTACTGCTATGTTTTTATTTTTTATAGCCGGATCAGCATTGATCACATTTGCAGGAACATAGAATTAGAATAGAGTTAAGAATAGGTAAACAGGAGCTATTGGAGAATTGAAAATTATTGATGGCCAGAAAACCTGTGAATAAAATTGAACCTTTGAATTCTTTTATGCTTCCGGTGTTGGATAGTGTCCTTTCAGGACACTTCTCTGATTCATGATTTTCGAAAAGAGGGACCAATCTCGTGGATATTAATGAAAGGGTGGGATTATGCTGAGCTGCAGGGAATCAGGTAAAGAGGGATTTCTGACGCAAGGGGCAAAACCAAGTGGAATTGCCCGACATGAATTACGCCGTGGCGAAGCCATGTAGTTAATACGGATAACAATTGTCAGTTCGCGCCTTAATCATGGATAAACATTAAAGCATTGAAAAACGATTGATGAAAATTACCAACTGATGGGTTATTCCATTTGGTCAATGCACAATCCGGAAGCTCCGAAAATCCCGCTGTTCTCTAATTCTGAAACTTCTATCCGAAATTTTTCTATAGATTTCGGATAACCAAAATTTCTCATCTCTTCCCACATGGATTCGTTAAAAAAAGGATAGGCGTCTTTAATGGAGCCACCCAGAATAATGATTTCAGGATCATAAGTGTAAAGAATCATTTTGATAGCATTACCTAAATGCACGCCAAATTCCTCGAAAATCCTCAATGCTTCTCCTTCACCTGTTAAGGCTTTTTGAAAAATCCTACTTCCGTCCGTATGATAGATATTTTTAAAAAACTGTCCGCTGGCGTAGTCTTCAAAATATTTATCCAAATAATTCACCATTCCGAATTCCCCGGCTCCACAATTGGGGCCGGCATATAATTTATTATGGATAATAATACCCGCACCCAGCCCTGTTCCTATTGTTAACCCAATAAAGGAATGATAATCCTTCCCTTGTCCAAAATGTTTCTCACCCAAGGCAAAACAATTCGCATCATTATTAATGAGTACGGGTACATGATAGCGTTCCTCCATATACTTTTTCAAAGCTACTTCTCTCCAGGAAGGAATGTTTTGTACATCATAAATAATTCCGTTTTCAACATCTACTACACTAGGTACCCCGATACCAATACCTTTAACGTCCTTATTCATTAATTGATCAGTCAGTCGAAATATTTCGTTCAAGACTTCTATTTCTGTCCCCGTAGAGGAAACAGGAATAGATTTAACTTCAGCCAATACATTATCTTTTACGACAGCCCCACGGACATTTGTCCCGCCCAGATCTATGCCTAAATATGCCATATTTTATTTATTAATTTCTGTATTTATATTTGTTAGCTCATGTACATTAACTATACCTTATTTTACTTTCTTCTTCGATTGAATGAATCCAATAAATGTTTAGAGATCGTCTTATAGTCAATTTATTTAAACTCTGACTACTAACTACAATT
>SCQT01000215.1 GCA_004322015.1 Chitinophagaceae bacterium | reverse complement strand
ACAGGCTGGCTTTTTAGCCGCCTAATAGATGGCAAATTTATAAAAAAGAATAAAAAATTATTTGGGATTTAACACAGAATCTTTTTGCTTGCCCAAAAAGAACCAAAAAGTCAAGAAAAATCAAAGCTTCCACCCGCTCCCGAATAATTCGGGACCACCGCATCTCTACGGCCGTAGAGACTGATTTTTCTGGCCAACGCTTCTTTGATTCGATTTCAAAGATTGTGAGTCTGTTCGCACTTAATTCTCACCTCAGCCCAAGCATTAAATTATCTATTTTAAAAGCCATGAAAATCTGGGATTCACCCGCGGGACTAACATTTCACTGAATGAATTCTCCTTTTTATTCCACACATTCCCATGATAAGGAACCGGTGAATACATTTTTCTCACTGATCTATCTTGAATTGATTTATCGGAATTACGCATGGTTCAGCCCGCCTGTATTTTATACAAACGGCACTTTGCTTACCTGGGCCTTCACATTCTTATCCCGGATCCGGATGAAAATCTCCGTTCCCTGATCAGCAAACCCTGTTTTCACATATCCCAAGCCGATCGCTTTATTTAATGAGGGGGATTGTGTTCCCGAAGTGACTCTGCCAATCTGACTCCCATCTTCATCTACAATGGGATAATTATGGCGCGGTATTCCGCGTTCTGTCATCTCAAAGCCTACTAATTTTTTAGTAACTCCTGTCGTTTTTTGCCTTTGCAGGATATCTTTTGCAGTAAACTCCTTACTGAATTTAGTGATCCAGCCCAATCCCGCCTCCAATGGGGAGGTATTGTCATCTATGTCATTCCCATATAAGCAATATCCCATTTCCAAACGCAAGGTGTCGCGTGCACCTAAGCCGGCAGGTTTTAAATTATATTCTTTTCCGGCATCAAAAATGGCACGCCATATTTTACCGGCGTTATCATCTTTGTGCTCAAAATAAATTTCTACACCCCCGGCGCCGGTATAGCCCGTAGCGCTTATCAGCACGTTTTCCACTCCTGCAAAGGTACCTTTCCCGAATGTATAATATTTTAAACCGGCCATATCAATATCCGTCAATGGTTGTAAAATCCTGGTAGCGTTCGGGCCCTGAATGGCTAATAAACAAGTCCTGTCGCTGATGTTGTGCATTTCGGCCTCCCCAGCCTCCCCCCGGCCCCCTCCAAGGGAGGGGGAGATAGAGCCCGGGGTGTTGTGTTTGATGATCCAATTCCAGTCTTTCTCAATGTTGGCTGCATTCACTACCAACATGTATGATTTATTTTCTTCCAGACAATAGACAAGCAAGTCATCTACTATACCGCCATGCTCATTCGTCAGACAACTGTACTGTGCTTTTCCTGCAGTCAACTTGGAAGCATCATTACTGGTGACACACTGTATCAGACCAAGGGCATGCGGCCCTTTCAAAATAAATTCTCCCATGTGGCTCACATCGAAAACGCCGGCATTATTACGCACAGCCTGATGTTCTTCGTTGATGCTTGTATAAGAGATGGGCATATTATATCCGGCAAATTCTGCCATTTTAGCGCCTAAGGCAATATGTCTGGAGGTAAAGGCGGTCTCTTTCACTTGGTGTATATTAATATGATGCGACAAAAGTAGGAGAATTACGGCTTGCTTCAAAAAATTAACCGGCAAATACTTTTTCTAAAATTCATTTTGGTGCAATTGTTGCTAACTATAAAATCGAAAAATGAAATGTCATGAGCCACAGGATCTTGTTTTTTATTTTTTTAATAATTCCTGCTATTACTTTTTCACAGAGCAAAGC
>SCQT01000214.1 GCA_004322015.1 Chitinophagaceae bacterium | reverse complement strand
TATCCAAAAGAATTTGCACAAAGGGCCCTTGCAGATATTTCAGCTATCCATACCTATCGGAATACGGAAAAAGCCTTTCAACAAATTTGCATTTTACAACGCTAAATTAAACTATAGCCAATTGTTTATATCCCGTGCCCTGAAAGGGCATAATTTCCCAACATACGAGAACGTCTTATGAAAATAATCAAAGCCTTGAAGGATTTACGCTATGCTCTGAAGGGGCGAAATACCTTAATCCCACACATATCTTTCATCGTAATCCACCTGATATTTTCTAAAAAACTCTATGCACTCATCCTGAAAAGATTTAATCCGGTGATGCTCTGCCTGATTGGCTATATAATCCACCACATATTCAACCTCTGAAGGATTGACCGAGAAAACAGCGTATCCATCCTGCCAGTAGAAGCCGGCATATTCGCTCCCCTTAGTTTTCATCCATTTACTAGAAGATTTTTTTACTTGTTCCAATAAAGTAACAAGTGCGATCTTTTTGGATAGCTTGCATAGAATATGGATGTGATCATGATAGCCTCCGATTTTTATAGGCTGGCAGTCGAGGGATTTACATGTCCCACCCAGGTAAGCAAATAGTTCATCAAATATACTGTCTTTAATAATAGGTCTTCTGTGCTTAGTGCTGAAGATTATGTGAATATAAATTTGTGACAGCGATTGTGACAAGGGCTTAACTTTTTATGTTTTTATTTCGCCCTTTCAGGGCTTGCTTCAGATTCACTTTCTTGCTTTCAATTGGGCGCTGCCCAATCTTTTGATGCTTAGCCCTTTCAGGGCTTCTTACATCGCTCTTCCCCTTGATCGGCCACTGCCCGATCTTCTGGTATAATGTCTTTTCAAATCTTTTGATGCTTAGCCCTTTCAGGGTTTTAATTTTTGTTTAAAGGACTCGCTTGGGTAATTATTCTCTGCCATGTCAATTTTTTGATTTTTTAACTTTAACGAGCTTCCTTTTCTGACATAATAGACATATTTTGAAATTATCAGCTTCAACTCATTTTACTGGTCAAGAAAAATGTTTCGCATACAATTCCATAACCAATTCGTTTTAAAATCTTTCTATCACCCCTGCAATTCCCTGCCCGCCACCTACGCAGGCAGTTACGATACCATACTTTTTATGCAGCCTGTTTAAGTCATTCAGTATCTGAACAGTCAGCTTGCATCCGGTACAACCTAAAGGATGGCCTAATGCAATAGCGCCGCCGTTAATGTTTACTTTTCCCGGATCCATGTCTAATTTCCTGATCACGGCTACCGATTGCGAAGCAAAAGCCTCATTTAATTCAATCAAATCAATATCATTCAATTTCATGCCTGCTTTTTTCAAAGCTTTGGGTACGGCTTCCGTCGGGCCGATACCCATGATACGCGGATGCACACCTGCCACAGCGCAGGAAACTAATCTGCCAATCGGCTGTAATCCTGCACTTTTCATTAAGGATTCACTCATCACAATCACAAAGGCGGCGCCGTCCGAAGTCTGGGAAGAATTCCCCGCAGTAACAGTCCCGCCATTGGCAAAGACCGGCTTTAACTTCGCCAATGCCTCCGGTGAAGTATCCGGCCTGGGACCTTCATCGGTATCCATGATATAAGAACGTGTTTTTTTCTTCCCACCTTCCACATACACCTCTTCTACGTTTATGGGAAGAATACCGCTCTTAAAATATCCTTCTTTAATGGCATTCAGCGCTCGTTGGTGAGAGCGGAACGCAAAAACATCCTGATCTTCACGGGTAATATTAAATTCTCTGGCTACCGCTTCGGCTGTCAGTCCCATACTGATGTAATAATCGGGATGAACGGTGGCGACTTCATAGCTGGGGACGGTTTTCCAACCCACGGTAGGCACTAAACTCATGCTTTCTGTTCCACCGGCAATAATACAATCAGCCATACCCTGATTTATCTTAGCTGTAGCAATAGCAATAGTCTCCAATCCGGAGGCGCAATACCGGTTGACTGTCATTCCCGGCGTATGTTCGCCAATAGCACGCAAGGCGATTAATCTGCCTACCTGCAATCCTTGTTCCGCTTCCGGCACCGCATTCCCCACGATCACATCATCCACTGACTGCGGGTCTAACTGAGGTACAGATTTCAACAATCCTCTGATCACTTCCACTGCCAGGTCATCCGGACGATAAAAATGTAATTTCCCACGGGGCGCTTTTCCTACAGCCGTTCTGTATCCGGCAACAATATAAGCCTGTTCCATTTTATAATATTTTAACTGATCCAAACTTACATAAAAGTTATGGATTTACCTCAAAACGTTATCGCGGCGGATTTTACCTTTCGCAGAGCCAATCAATGATTTTACCAATATCCGGTGTATAACAGTTACATTATATCTATTTTACCTTTTTAAATCTAACCGCGATTTAGTTATGTCAAAGTTTTTCCTTCCTCTTTCAATGGCGTACAAAATTATTTTAGCAACAAGTTTTTTGCTTCCTGGTCTTGCCTGCAGCAAAAAGGAAGTAAAACCAATTCCTCCTTCAACTAAGGACACCGTTTTTATCGCCGGTTATCCGACTTCCGGGTTACCCGTAAGTTTCCGGTTTTATTTAACGGACACTTCATGGCTTAAAGATGATAATTTAAAAGAATTATCCGGACTGATCATTTCTTCTGCACCCGACGAAGCCACCTTGTGGGGAGAAGAAGACAGCGGGAATAAAAATGCGATTTATTTACTTGATACGCAGGGAAGGATGATTGGGACAAAATACCTGCAGGGTGTGTTTAACAGGGATTGGGAAGACATGGCCTGCGGCCCGGGACCTGAAGCCGGTAAATATTATATATACCTTGGGGATATTGGGGATAATCTGCGCATATTTCCATATATTACGGTATATCGTTTTATAGAACCCATTCCCGATCCTTCACAATGGAAAGATTCCACCATAGATCATTTTGACGTTATTAACCTGATCTATCCTGATGGCCGGCATAATGCGGAAGCGCTTTTCGTTGATCCTTGGACAAAGGATATTTATATTATCACTAAAGATTCCGTTGCCGGACTATACGTAGCACATTATCCCCAAGACATTCATGAGGCCACCATTTTAACTAAACTGGGGACCCTGCCCGTAAGCACTGTAACAGCTGCCGATATTACGGCGGACGGCAGACAGATCCTGATCAAAAATTATGACGACGTATTTTATTGGGTAAGAAATCCCGGAGAGACCATAGCTCATTGCCTGCAGACTCAGCCGGAAAGATTAGATTACATCAAAGAGTACCAGGGGGAATCCATCGCGTGGACTAAATCAGGAAAAAGCTATTATACAATCAGTGAAAAAGTCGGCGACCCTATTCCCGTTTTATACCACTATGTTTCACATTGAACCGTTGAGCCGTTCCATTTTTTTGAAATTCTTTGACTGAAAGGGTTTTTGCCGTAAGTTTGCACCGTTTTTCGGTCTCCGTAGCTCAGTTGGTAGAGCAGCTGACTCTTAATCAGCGGGTCTAGGGTTCGAGTCCCTACGGGGACACTTCCTCTTCCTTTTCATTAATTTCTGCTTTTTCCAGGATCACCGATAAGTAACAATTTACGCTTTTCAGACAGCTGAATCAACTATTGAGGGTAGCTTCCGTTTTTGGTTCAATCAACCCTGACCAAGGCACTTATTATGGCGTATCTAAGCTGTTTTCCATACCCCAATTTATATCTAATCTGATACATTTGTTCTTTTCTATAATACTATCTTTCAAAAAAGTGACCATTATTTGTAAAAAACGATTCTATTTCGTAAAATTGTTTCATCAAACCAAGCTGCTATGAAATCAATTGAACTACGTCTTCCGAGGGATTTTGATAAGTCTTTCGTCGTTTTCAAGGAAACAGGCCGGTTTTTTCCATGTCCCTGGCATTATCATCCCGAATACGAATTGGTATTGGTACTTAAAAGTTCCGGTCGCCGGATGGTGGGTGATCATATAGGTTATTTCAAAGAAGGAGACTTGGTTTTTATGGGCTCCATGTTGCCGCATGTCTGGGTAAATGATCCGATATACTTAAATGGAAAAGCAGCACATTTAGCCGATGCGGTGGTTATCCATTTTAAGGAGGATTTTCTTGGGAAACATTTTTTTGATATTCCAGAGATGGAAACTATGAAAAGACTGCTCGATCTATCCAAAAGAGGAATGGCTATTACGGGAAAAACCAGGGAAAAAATGAATCTCATTATGAAAAGGATGATGCCGATGAACGGCATCCAAAGACTGGCTTCCCTGATGTCAATCTTCGATATATTGTCATCCACTTCCGAATATGAATTATTAGCCAGCCCCGACTTTGCCAATAATCCGGATAAAAAAGAATCTAATAGGTTAGGGGAAGTGATGGAATATATCATGCGAAATTTTGATGAAGATATATCTCTGCCCAAAGCGGCCTCCATGGCCAATATGGGATTGACTACTTTTTGTAATTTCTTCAAAGAAAATTACCGGGTAACCTTTGTGGAATACCTAAATCTGGTGAGAGTAGGTCATGCCTGCAAGTTGCTTTCCCAAAATGAACAAACTATCGCTGAGATTGCCTATAGCTGTGGATTCAGCACTTTAGCCAATTTTAACCGGCAGTTTAAAAAATATAAAGGAATGACTCCAAGCGATTATAGAGAAAAACTGAATATTGGGACAGTGATGAACACCCACTTTTTTGCGGCTAAAGAACAAAACTTCGCTTATATAAGTTAATGCCGTGCTCTTGTATAAAAGGGGTGCAGGTCTCTTTATATCTTAAAAAGCTTTATTTCAATAAACAAATTATGTCCCTTGTTTCCATCAATCCAGCTACCGGGAAAGTGATTAAAGAATATCAACAACATTCCATTCGGGAGACTAGGAGCATCATTGACAAGGTCGCCATCGCCTTCAATAAATGGCCCCTGACTGCTTTTAACGAAAGAGCAGATTTATTGAAAAGAACCGCAGTCGTTTTAAGGAATAAAAAAGAACAATGGGGAAAATTGATGACATTGGAGATGGGCAAGCCGCTGAAAGAAAGTATGGCCGAAATAGAAAAATGTGCCTGGGCATGCGAATATTATGCCGATTGGGGCTCTTCTTTTCTAAAAAATGAGATAATTGTCACTGACGCATCAAAGAGCTTTGTGACTTTTCAGCCATTAGGCGTTATCCTGGCTATCATGCCCTGGAACTTTCCTTTTTGGCAGGCGTTCCGGTGTTTGGTCCCTGCACTGATGGCAGGCAATACCGTCATACTTAAACATGCTTCTAATGTGAGCGGCTGTGCATTGGCTATTGAAGATATCATCAGAGAAGCAGGATTTCCGGAAGATGTATTTCGTACCCTATTGGTTCCTTCCGCGGAAGTGAATAAGTTAATAGAACATGCTGCAGTAAAAGCTGTCTCCTTAACCGGCAGCACACAGGCCGGGAAAAAGGTGGCGGCAAAAGCTGCGGGATTGATAAAGAAGGCAGTATTAGAGTTGGGAGGCAGCGATCCTTATTTGATATTGGAAGATGCAGATCTGGAAGAGGCTGCTGAAATATGTGTTAACAGCCGGTTGATCAATACAGGTCAAAGCTGTATCGCTGCCAAACGGTTTATTGTAGTGAAGAAAGTCGCTGACGAATTTACCGGGCTGATGCTTGAAAAAATGAAGCTGAGAAAAGCGGATGATCCCATGAATCCTAACACAGTACTGGGGCCTATGGCCAGAACTGATCTGCGTGATCAATTACATCTGCAAGTGCTGAAAAGTATGGAAGCCGGCGCTAAGTGTCTGTTAGGCGGTGTAGTTCCTGAAACGCCCGGAGCCTGGTATCTGCCCACTATTTTAACTCATGTAAAGCCCAGTATGCCGGCATTCGATGAAGAATTATTCGGTCCGGTAGCGGCTATCATTGAAGCAAAGGATGAGGAGCAGGCCATAGCCTTAGCTAATGACACCATCTTTGGACTGGGCGCAGCAGTGTTTACGAGGAACAAACAAAGAGGTGAAGAGATAGCTACTACAAAATTACAGGCAGGCGCCTGCTTTGTAAATGCACTTGTCAAATCCGATCCAAGGTTGCCCTTTGGAGGTATTAAAGAATCAGGTTACGGAAGAGAATTGGGTGTTTTCGGTATAAGGGAATTCGTAAATATTAAATCGGTGTATATCAATTAGTTGAAACTGATAACCTGTCTGATAGCCTCTCCCCTGGCCAACCGTTCAAAACCTTCATTTATCTGCTCAAGCCGCAGGCGATGCGATAATAATTTTTCTACCGGTAATCTTCCTGACTGATACAGATCAATGAAAGCAGGAATGTCACGGGAAGGGATGCAACTTCCCAGATAAGATCCTTTTAATGTTCGCTCTTCACCAACTAATTGTACCGGTGAAATTTCCAATCTTTTAGAAGGATGAGGAAGTCCGGCAGTGACGGTTTCTCCTCCCCTTTTAGTAGCTGCATAAGCAAATTCCAGCGCAGGTACCACTCCCGCAAATTCCAGCGCAATATCCACTCCTCCATTTGTATATTCTTCCCTTAATTGTTTTAAAGCATTAGTTGAGGATGGATCAAGGGCTATATGCGCTCCAAGCTGTAATGCCATTTCTCTTTTCCGTGCATTAGTGTCCACAGCAATCACCTTCCCTGCTCCTGCTGATAAAGCTCCTAATAATGCCGCCAAACCCACTCCTCCTAATCCCACTATCATCGCCGTTTGGCCCATAGCGAGTCTCGCCGTATTGACAACCGCACCTACCCCAGTAAGCACGGCACAACCAAAAAGTGCAGCTATTTCGTTAGGGATATCTGCGGTAATTTTTATCAAAGAATGTTTAGAGACGACGGCATATTCGGCAAATGCTGATACCCCCAAATGGTGGTTCAGAAAATGAAGATCCTTATTTTTAAGCCTTATTCCACCGCTTAATAAGGTACCCTTTGTATTAGCGGCGGCGGCAGGTTCACAAAGGGCCGGACGACCGGTCACGCATGGCATACAATGTCCGCAGGATGGCACATAGGAAAATACCACCCGGTCACCCTGCTTTAAATGAGCCACCCCGGGTCCACATTCTACCACCTCTCCTGCCGCTTCATGCCCCAATACCATGGGCACAGGTCTGGGGCGATTGCCGTCAATAACAGAAAGATCTGAATGGCAAAGACCTGCTGCATGGATCTTTACCAGCACTTCATCCCTCTCCGGAATACTTAAATCAACTTCTTCGATTTGCAAGGGATTACTTTGATCATAAGGGCGCTGTTTCCCCATTTCATATAATACAGCCGCTTTTATTTTCATAATATATCTTATTAAATAAGCATAAACTTAGTAAAATCAATTTAGCATTTTATTTAGCAACGCCGGATAAGACTTCCCTGCAATCGTTCCACCGCCCTCCACGGCATAACCATAAGTGAGGCTGTCCCCAAAACAGATAATTTTTTTTACATCCGAAAAACTTATCTTAATAGCTTCATATATCACTGCAGCTATTACCCGGTAACCATCATAAGTCGGATGAACACCATCCTCCAGATTACTGTTTGCTTCATTTTGAAATAAACAATCTTTATTCGTATCAGATCCCCCACAAGCAGCTAAAACTTTATGCAAATCAATCAGGAGGCATCTGCTGTTAGCTGCCAATCTCCGGATGATCTTATTGGCTGCATTCACACGCCTTCCCGGCTCACCTTCCTTAAAATTTAATGCAGGTTTCCGTGCAATGATATAGGGCGAATATACCGGAGGTATGGTCATCAACATTAAATCAGTCTTTTCCCTTATCCGGTTAATCAGCTCCAGGTAATTTTTTTCATAGACCTTCAACGTAAGCATATTCTTTTCATTCAGCATATCATTGGTGCCAACCATCATTACTACTAACTCTGGCGATTGTTGCAACACATCTTTTTCAAGTCTGATCAGTAAATCAGCAGTATTATTACCATTTATTCCAGCATTTATTATTTCTACCATATAGTCCAGCCTCCATCTACAAAAATGTTTTGCCCTGTAATGTATCCTGCTGCATCCGTCAACAGGAAAGTAACTGTTCCGGCTACTTCCTCCGGCTTACCTACCCTGCCCATAGGAACCTTTTGCGCCAACCTGCCAATAAAAGCCGGCTCCTTTTTCTGCACAGCAGGATTAGGAAAAGGCCCGGGAGATATACAATTACAACGAACACCTCTCTTGGCCCAATGCACGGCCAGGTATTTTGTCATTTGCACAATACCCGCTTTTCCCACCCCATATTCTATGGGATTTACATTCATAGGTAATTCATAAACACGGGGATCGGGAGAAACACTACCATACATACTGGAAAACAAAACAATATTTCCCCTGCCTGCCTTCTCCATAACTGTCCCGATTTTCCTTACCAGTAAGAAAGTAGCCGTTAATCCCGCATGATTGACTTCATCAAAATCCTGGCCGGTAAGGTCTTCAAAATGTTTGGAAGTAGAACCGTAGGTTAAAATAACAAGGCCTTGCGGCACTCCTCGCTTATTGATGCTATTATCTACAAATTCATTCATTTCCCTTTCATTACGGACATCAAGTGTCGCAGGTGTAAAACGCTCATGATTTAAAGAGGCCGCTAATTGATCTGCCCGGTTTCCCAGATCTGCGCAAAGTACCCTGGCTCCTGATTCAAGCAAGAGCTTCACTGTAGTCTGCCCTAAGTACCCCGCACCTCCAAAAACCCAAATATCTTTACTTTCAAGGCTGAAAATGTTTGATGTCATCATTTTCATTTATTTTTTCAATGGTTTGGAATTTAGTATTTCAAATTTGGATATTATTTTGATTTTGAGATTTGGAACTTGAAACTTGAACTCATGCATTTAATCCTCCATCCATCAAAATATTTTCTCCGTTGATATAGGCTCCCGCTTCAGATGCCAATAAAACAACAACTCCTTTTATATCATCCTTATTCGCCATTCTTCCGAGCGGTACTTTTTTATAATAATTTTCTAAAAACCTTTCCGGCTGATGGTTAAATAAGCCCCCGGGACTGATGCAATTAACCCGTATATTTTTGCCTGCAAAGATTCTCGCCAGGTAACGGGTCAGGTTGATAAGTCCTGCATTATGAAAGAAATAATCCGGAGGGGGCGTGCCCATATCGGTGCCTTCATAGTTAGACAGATCAGGCCCAAACATGCCCATCATGGAAGCAATATTAATGACACTTCCCCCCCCTGATCTTTCAATCAGGCTGCTCATTTCCCTCAAAATATCCATCATTCCAGTAGCATTTGTTTCCATAGATTCAGCGAAATCCCTCATAGGCGCATTGTAATCTTTCATAGGCCTTGAGACAGCATTATTCACAAATACATCCAGCCTTCCGAATTGATCCATTATCCATTGCTTTAAGTTCAGGATAGAATCATGCATGGCCTGATCCACCTCATGGGCATATACATAAAGCCCCTTATCATGAAAATATTTCACAGCCTGATCAATATTAGCTTTATTCCTTGAGGCGATGATCACGGTCCCATCCGCTTCTGCAAGCCCTTCCACCATGCATTTTCCATATTTTCCCGCACCTCCCGTAACCAGGATAACTTTCTCCCTGAGGCTGAATAATTGCTTTATATTCATAGCGTAATTACTTTATTACCTTGTTTTAAGCTTTCCTCTGCAGCAATAAGGGTTCGAATGATATTTTTTGTCTTATCAAAAGACAGCCGTGGTTCTCCTTCCTGCACCGACCTGATAAATTCAATAATATTATCCCGGAACATGGAATAAGAATTTTTAATATCAATCAGCCTCCAGCCCGCTTTACCGAATACGGAAATTTGGAAGGTGCCCGAAATATCCATAAATAAATGCACTGTAGCAAGCAGTCCGCCTTCAAATTCCACGCATACGATTGCTTTACCTTCTTTACCTGTGCTCTGTACTTTGACAGGCTTAGGGTCATTCAATAATGCAAAAATTGCTTCCAGCATGTGCACCCCATATTTTGTCCAGTCTTTTTTCCCCACAGCCGTTATCAGCTCTAAGTCACCTAATGCCTTCAGTCCGGATTTTACAGACCTGCATTCATTGGCATAACGCATGGAAGAGCAGGACATAATAAACTTTCCTGCTGCACTTTTTTCGGCAAAATATTCCAAATCTTTAGTTGTAGAAGCAACCGGCTTATCAATGAAAAGCGGAATACCGCCATCAATAAACGGCTTTGCCATAGCCACATGAATTCCAGGATCATCGCGTGATAACAAAACAGCATCCACCTTACCGATCATATCTTCCAGGTTTTCCGCCACCACATCAATACCGGATGACATGGCAATGCTTTCCGATATTTTTTTATCTTGTGTCCACACCTGTATAACCCGGGCGTCAGGCAAACCCAGGGTATCCTTATTTGCCTCTAAGTAATCCGCTACTGCCGGATAACCAATTCTTGTAATTTCATCTCCGTCAAACTGACCATTGATAATGGAGGACCAGGAATATGGATGTGCATTCCCCGGGCTCATTCCTATAATACCTAACTTTATCATATTGTTTTATTTTAACCATCCCATTTTATCCCAATAAGGCAAATTCAAAAAGGCAGGATCAGGATACGCTGATTTTTTTGCTTGCAATAATACTTTATCATCCAGATAATTTCCATCTGCTATTTGCAAGGCGTTATTCAAATATTCCATACGATCTATGCCAATCAATGCGGAAGAAACGGCTTTAAAAGACAGTACAAATTTTGTGGCAAAGGAGGATAAATCTTCCGTGTTTATACCTAATAATTCAGGATAAGAAGCAATATGCTTCTCCACTTCTTTTAAGGCGGGATGAAGATTCTTTCCCCGGCCGCTCAGCAACCCTTTAAATAATACCGATCTCACTATAATTCCGACTTGCCTTTGCATCGCCAGGGCAAAGACTTCTTTCTCCCGTTGATCCAACAGGTTAAAAGGAAGTTGAATAACATCCCACACGCCTGTATCTAACGCCAGTTTTGTTTCTTCCGGTAAATAAGTAGAAACGCCGATAGCCTTTGTTACACCGGTCTTCTTCATCTTCAAAAAAACGGAAGCAATCCTTTCATCCGATAAAATTTCCTGGGTGCCATTATGTAACATGAAGACATCCACATAATCGGTTTGTAATGCTTTCAAACTTTCATGCAATGAATCTTCAATTATCTTCTTCAATATATTTCCCTCGGGTAATTTTCCATTCTCCTGTTTCAGGTGAACACACTTGGTGCTGATGATTACTCTCTCCCGAATCTCTTTGAAAGCTTTACCCATTATATTTTCACTGCGTCCATACAAGCGAGCCGTGTCAAAAAAATTAATTCCATTATCCACAGCAGCGTGAAGAAGATGCACCGCTTCTTCTTCCGAAAGCATGTCTTTCTCACTTTTCACTCCTATACCGTAAGGCATCCCTATTTCAACACCGCCGAATGCAATTTCAGAAACTTCTAATTCAGTCCTGCCTAATCTTCTTGTTCTCATGGTGTTGCATCTTTTTTAAACTATATTAAATAATGCCCCGTTTTTAAAATTTGCACCCATTCTGTATAGCCCTTTTGTGTTAAATGCACCCCATCCCAGGTAAAATCTTTTTTTAAATTCCCTGAAGAATCTACAAAATGCGGATATAGATCTATCAGTTTTATTTTCGTACTCAGGGCTATTTTCTTCAATGCCGCATTTATTTCCAAAATATCCTTTTCTTTATGATAATAATCCGGCAAACTGTGGAATGAAGGATTAGTAGGTAATAATGTCTGAAAAAATATGATAGTTGAGGGTGAATTAACCTGGAGGTAGTTAATGATTCTGGCATAGTTCCGTACAATTACACTATCTGGTATATGCCGTGCAATATCGTTGACACCTACTAAAATAAATATTTTAGATGGTTTACCACTGATTGCTTCTTTCAGACGGTCTATAACGCCAAACGTTATATCCCCGGGGATACCCTGGTTCTTAACGTGACAATTTTTAAGGCGTTCCTTCCAATCGCCCCAGAAAGTAATATTATTTCCAAGGAACACAATATCTTTCTGCCTTGGAGGGAAAGTACGAAAGCCTTCTACCAGCATATTATAAACATCCGGGCGATAAGTGCTGTCCCAGGATACCTTACTCTGTGATGACGCTTCTAATAAACTCATAAAAAAACAAAATCCGGCAAACACTAATATTTTAACGAAGAATTTCATCTATCAATAATTAATCTGTTTTAGTCATTCTAATAAGATTTACCTCCTTTACCCGACTTAAAGTGAGGCAATGGTTTTAACAGTTCCCTGAAATAATTTTGCAATCCCACCACGTCAGCTCCTATGCTGATAAACTGATATCCCATTTTAATCAATTCCTGTAAATTAGCCGGTGAACCAACTGTCCCGGCAAACTTTCCATATTGTTTTGCCACTGCTGCAATGCGTTGGCGTGTTTTCATTATTTCCGGATGATCCCATTGGCCGGGAGCGCCTATACCCTGGCTGAAATCACCGGGACCAAAAAATAACATATCAAAACCATCCAGAGCAGCGATGGCTTCCAGTTCAGGAAGTGGCTCAGGATCCTCTATTTGCAGAATAACAAACCTTTGATCATTTGCCTGTTTCAAATAATCATTAAAATCCATGGCCGTATAGCTGCCATCTGCATTTCCTCCATCAATAGGTCTTCTTCCGGCGGGATGAAAGCGGGTCATTTGAACAATCTTTTTCGCATCTTCAAGGTTCATCACATGGGGAACCATAATACCGGTAGCATCCAGTTCCAGCGGTTTGACATAATCGCTGTAACCACCTCTCGATACCCTCACAAGAATATCGGTATCATGAGCTTTCGTTGCCCATATATTGGATTCCACCGAAGACCAGTCCTGGCCGATATGCTCCTGGTCTATCCAGACGCAGTCAAAGCCTGCAATAGCGGCTATTTCCGATACCCTGGCATCAGCCAGGTTAATTTTTATGCAGCTTACTATTTCTCCGGCTCTCAATTTCTTTAATATTTTACTCGGGCGCATTTGTATAAGACATTATTTTAAACTATGTTATAATTATTGTTTCATTCTTTTCCCGATTTCAAGGATGGCATACGCTGCTGCCGATCTTACATCTGCATTATCAGATTCTTTTTCCAAAGGATACTTATTATTCAGCATAGTGAATAAAACAGGCAAATCAGCAGGCGTTCCTTTTTCCGCCAATACTGCCGATAATTCTGTCCGGCTACCCACTCTCGGAGATTTATCTTCATTTATCAATTGTGCTTTTATTTTTTCATAAAGGCCGGTCCGTATTGAATCTTCAGGCACTGTTATATAAGCAGCACTCAGCATATATACCTTTGCCAATGAGCTATCCGGTTCTGCCAATGCTTTGGAAGCAAGCAGGCTCCATTCATTTGAATCCAGATCATCAATATGACGGAGAATATAAGAAGCTAATGTTTTTTGTAATGAATCTGCCTGATCAGACGTAAGCAAATGGAATAATTTCTCTCTGCATTTTTTTAATGAATCTGCGCCCGAATTAGAGGCTGCCCATAAAGTATATAATGACAGGGAAGTGGCTTCACCTTCGATGGCCTTTTGAACTACTGCAGGATGGCCGGGCGCTGGTATAATTTTTAGCTTTGCCAATGTTTCGGCGGCATTTATCCTATCCTTACCATTTACATTTAAAAATGCATTTTGTATGCTGTCAATCCATTGGCTTTTTTCATTTTTGTCACCGGCAACCTGTTCCAATACCCGCCAAATACCAATACGATAAGGAGACTCCGTTCCGTATAATTGTTCTTCCTTTAAAAAAACATCCCGCACACTATCCGGATGTCCCGCCCAAATCAGGTATTCCGCAGCATGTACTTTGACAAACTGTGACTGGGTCAGCATGACTTCTCTTAATATTCGCATACATTGCGTCTTTAATGAATCGGAAATTACCATTGTTTCCCCTGAATTTGAATTGCATCCTGTCATAAAAAACGATAAAAAATAAATGCCTGTTATCAATTTAATCAAATTATATTTCATTTGCTTCCGCTTTTATTATTTTTTGATCCGGCTTTACTAAATATAGTAAAACGGCACAAAGAATTAATAAGAATGAAGCCACTTTAAAGGTATGGCTCAGATTAATCTGTGAATCCCTCAGCACCCCTCCTGCATACACTCCTATTCCACCTGCTATGGTGGCGAATAAATTCAGGATACCATATCCCGTGGCGCGGTAACGACTATCCGCCACCATGCAGAGAATGGGCATCATATTGGCATCACTGAATGTACGGGTGAGGCAATAGACAATAAAAAATAAAATTGCCAGTGAAAGGATATTCGTATTGCTGGCAAAAAAAATACCCGGCGCTGCTATCAGAAGGCCTATTACAGGCACCAAAATGCGTGCACGAGGATTATGTTTGCTCCAGCGGTCGGCCAGAAAGCCTCCTAAAAGTAAGCCGACAATAGCCGCGGGATAAAAATAACCGGTAGCATATAAACCTGCGGCAGCTTGTGAAAGGTTAAAATGCGCCTGATAATAGGTTGGCAGCCATCCCATAATAATCCATCCTACCACACCCAGCAATCCCCAAAAAATAAGCATCAGGATATAAGACATTTTACTAAAAAGATCATGAATAGCATCCAGAAAATTCACTTTAACCTTTACTTTCATTTCCGCTTTTTCAGGAGCATCCTTAAGGAAAAGTATAAGTATTATGGAATAAATAATGCCTGCCACGCCAAAAATATGAAAAGCAATATTCCAACTATGTTTTTCGGCTATCCATCCTCCGATAAAGCCTAGACTGGAACCGGCCATCATACCTACTATATTAATACCTGAAACTAAAGAACGCGTAGAACCGCGATGATAATCCATGATAAGCGCCAACGCCGCGGGTATATAACAAGCTTCGCTGATACCCATCAGTGCACGCGTTGTTAATAATTCACCAAATGTGCTCGAAAATCCGGTAAGCAAAGTGACTACAGACCATACCAATAAGCTCAAAATAATAACACGGCTTCTGCTAAAACGATCAGCCAGGAAACCGGCAAAAGGGCTTAATAAACCATATACCCACAAAAAGACAGAGGTTAATAATCCAAATTGTGCATCGCTCATGGGAATAGCCGCAACTATAGATTCCCGCATGGTGGTGATAGTAGAACGATCCAAATAATTCAGGGTACCTACAAAAAAAAGCAATGCCACTACCAGCCAAGAGCCAGGCAACATATCTTTTTTGACAGATGCTTTCGATTCAATATGGATCGTTGAAGTTATGGACATGATACTACATCATTCTATTTATTTTTTATGTACAGAAATATCAAGTGGGAAACCATATAGATATCTCCCTCCTTTATAATTCCAATAGCCATAATCACAGGCAACAAATATCCGGTTATCTTCAGGCATTTTCTCTATAGCCATGTATTGCGTGGTAGCAATCCCCGAAGTTAAACGAACCACATGGCTCCAGGTAATCCCGTGATCCAGGCTGAATGCTAAATAGTCCCCATTCCACGGGAAAGAAGGGTTGATAAAGCATGCTTTAGCAGGTATCCTGACCCCAAAAGCCGCGACTAATACTCCGTTAGGAAGTTCTAAAAGATCCGGATCTACCACCGCCCCGATATTTTCAACCGGATTATCCTCTACAGGCAAACCATATCGTTTTACGTCCTTAAACATTTTTGCCCACAAGTCTGTCCTATATACGTCAATGTTGGCAAATACTCTCGGTCTTGGAGGTGCCCAGGTAAACCCTCCGTCATCAGAAAAAGTTTCATACAATTCTCTCCCTGTTCGCATAAGACAAAGGATACGTCCGGCATGAGGCCCCTGACTTATACGCGTAATGACCGGTTCACCAAAACCTTCTGTTCCAATATCAGAGCCCACCGCAACAGTTGAAATCATATTCCAATGCTTCCCTTTATTAGTGGATTGAAAAAGCATCACCCTTGTTTTTCTCATGGAATGCTCATAGTCTGAAGGAGTATTATCACCTTTAAGCCAACCGTACATGGTGGCTAATAAATCACCATTGGGCATTTCAATCATACGACGATGCAAACGCATGGCTGCATGAGGACGCCCTCCATCATCAGTAGAACCATAAAACTCTGCCTCGGGTATAGTGAAGGTAATGGTTTCGGGACCCTGCAATGTTCGGTAATCATCATTAGAGGTGTACAATAGTCCAATTCCCAAGTCAGGACTTTCTCCGGGAGTAACATAAGTATCCAGCACTAAAATAGTCCCATCTTTCAATTGGATAGCCCCCCCCTCCATATTCACTCCATTATCGCCAGGCTTGAGTAGAAAGGCCTTCCAGTTTCTTCCTTTATCCCGTGAGACAACAGTAGATAATGCGAAAGGATAAAAGATGCGTTTTTGAGGATAGGGTTTCTTAGATAATTGACCCTGTACTATCAAAGCTCCTGACTTTGTACAAAGCATAGAAGATTGCAATCCATCAGGCAATATCATATGGTCTTTACCAAAATTGAGCTGCACACGCGGATCACTTAAAATAGTTTCCGGCTTAATCTGAATAACACTCGTATCCATAATATCTTTCTCATTGCTCCAAGAGAATTTACTCAACCCTGCCAGAGGTAATCCTGCTGCCAGCAAAGAGGCATTTTGCAAAAAAGAACGGCGGGATGATTGATACCTACTTTGATTAGCTTTCATATATTCTATTTATTTAGTTCTTATTTTCCCGATTGGGGTTCCAAAAAGTCTCTCCAATAAAATATCTCCCAAACAGATTAAAATAATAGGCTGTCAAAACTTTGCCATTAGGGAGTTGTAATGATTCCGGATAGCCGATATCCCAATTCATAAAATCATTCCGCAACTGAACCTCCGTTTGTATGTCCCATGACTTTCCATTATCCTTGCTAAAACAGGCGCGGATCCCGCCCGGTAATGTATGCCAGGGGGGACGAATACCATAACTGGCCATTAATCTTCCGTCGGCAAGTTGAATGATATCACAGGGATGCCCTATCATGGGTGTTTCCCAGGGCTTTTCCCACGTTTTACCTCCATCGTCTGAATAAGTACTCCAGATTGCCTGGTCAGGTCCGGCATTACGAAGCATGGCCACAATACGTCCCGTTTTAGTCCGTACTATACCGGGTTCTACAAAAGCGCCTAATTTACCTCCGGGATCACTGGCAATGGTGGAATAATATTTCCACGTTTCACCTATGTCCGTCGAACGCAGCATCACTGCTGCAGTATTCTTTCTGTCGCCATTTAAATCATAACCTATCATTCCCATCAGAATAGAACCGTCAGGCATCTGAATGGGCGAATGGGTAGGACCTTCCATATCCTTGAAAGGCATTCCCTTCGTGTTGATGATGTGCGGTTTAGACCAGGTATATCCGTTATCTTTTGAGTTGATAATATAAGCCCCTAATGCCGGATAATCCGGATGAGGACCAGGCTTTCTCCTGCCAACTGATGGCATGTAAGTTCCGTCTGCATTATAAAGATTATTAAAAAATATACCTACCAGGATAGTCCCATTCCGTAGTTGAACTCCACAGCCTTCCCGTTCATCCAGATCTTTAATACCGCCCACTACCTGCTTATCGCCCCATGTTTTGCCCCCATCTTTGGAACGCAGCATGATGACATCACCGTCATTGGCTATATGCTCAGTGCCTTCACGAGTCATTAATAAAATATCTCCATTACGGAGAGGTATCAAATCGGCCGGATGGAGATGATGATAGCCATCTGTATATATAATTTCATTCTTAAACCTGTCTCTCCCAAGCGTTTTGCTGTAGGACCTTGTAGCCAGTATCTGCAATTGCTCTTGTACCCTGTTCATATCGTTTTGAAGGCTTGCTATTTCCCCCTGCATCGCATTCATGGATTCACTGAGTACATGTTTATGTTCTTTTATCATAAACCAGCCGTCATGCCATCTTTCAAAAGGAAGGATCTTTATTTCTATGGTAGCCTGTTTTTCCGCCTCCACTACGGAAGCAGGAACGCTCAATTGATAAACACCGCTATTCCCTATTCGTTCATATTCCCGTTGAGAACCATAGTACGGAAACTGGATTCGCTTTGCGATATATTTTAAGGTGTAGTCTCCTTCTTTCCACGTGTGATCAACCGTCTTACCCAGCGTAAACGTCAGTGCATATTGTCCATTGACACTTACCTGCACAGATGGCCCGACGGTAATGGCTGAAGGAAGGGCTGTGCATTCGCCGATAAATACAAAGGTGGTAGGTTTCTTATCCGGCACGATAGCGGTCTTCCAGGAAAGCGTATTGTTTTCCATCTCGCCATGCGCCCACCATTGTGCCGTCATGTAACCCCAGGTCAAACCGCGAAAATCGTACGTTTCTCTCGGCTTATCATGGTGAAACACGATCGTATCAAACCCTTCTACCCATTGGCGATTTTGAGCAAGGGTGGTATTATAAATTATACAACTTATAATCAATAAAGGGATAAATTTCATTCGATGCATCTGATATTTTTTAAATTAATGTCCTTTTAATTGTTCAGGTTTTAATTCGTTTATTAAAGGTTTATCAGCAATAAAATTCATCACATTCTGCACAAATATATCCCAGGTACGTTCTAAAAATTTAGGGTTAGCGCTTGACCCTGAGATATGCGGGGTCATAATCACATTTTTAAACTTCCATAATGGATGCTCGGGGGGCATGGGATAGTGATAATGTGTGTCAATGGCAGCGCCGGCTATCCACCCATTTTTCAAAGCATCGAGTAATGCTTTCTCCTGCACAAGAGGACCGCGTGCAGGGTTTAACAAATATGCATTTTTACCAAGTAACTTTAGCTCTCTTTCCCCAACTATACCTTCCGTTTGCTTATTCAAAGGAATAGCCATAATGAGGAAATCAAGCCCGGTTAAAAACTTTTCCTGATCCTTCATTAAAAATACCTCGTCCGGGAGTTTTCCATCCGGATCACCGGTACCGGCAAGGCGATAAATATCCTCCCGTTTATTAATTCCATGACGGGTCAGTACGCGCACCTTCATGCCCAAGGCTTTGGCAAGCCTTGCTGTTTCCCTTCCAATCCCGCCATATCCCCAAATTCCTACTACACCATTGAATATTTCTTTTTGAAAACGGGCAGCGCGGTCCCACACCTGGTGCTCCTGGTTATCCATCAACTGACGAATATTTCTTTTTAGATTGATCATCATGGCGATATTCCATTCTGCAATGGGGATATCAAAAACACCTAAGGCATTACAGGCTTTAATATTCCTTTCGGCCAATTTCATTCCAATCAATTGGGTATATCCTGCCGAAGCTATCTGAACCATTTTTAGATTACCCATCTCGTCATAATTTTGGGGTAGAAAGGTGCAGAAAAGTATATCACAATCACGGACTAATTCAGTGGGAAGGAGCCTTGATTTTTCTTCAGGTTTTTCTATTAACTTTATATGGACTCCGTGCATTTTTTCTAACTTCTCTAAGGCAGGTGCATATACCGGTATATCTATCAACAGGTTTATCATATTAATTAACTAAGTGGTTAGTATTTTACCCGGTACGCTGTTAAACTCGCCGGTTCCCGGAATGAAGGGAAATTTCTGAATCGTTTCTTCCGTCAATTCGATGCCCAACCCCGGCTTTTCAGGTGGCAACACATACCCGTTTTTTATCTGTAAACTATCTCCGATCAATTCGCTATGTAAAGGGCCATAAGCCGGAGCTACTTCCAGCATGACCGTATTGGGACAGGCGAATCCCCCATGTATATTTTGCATTTGAGATGCGCCTGCTCCCCATGCATGCGGAGCAATGTTCCTTCCTCGTCCAGCCAGCCAGGAAGCCACATCCATAAATTGATTCATCCCGGCAATAAATGATGCATCCGGTTGGCCTATATCAAAGCAATCCTCTTTTATAAAAGTTTGCCATTCAGATACCGTTGTGAGACATTCGCCCCCTGCAATGGGAGTTTTAGTTTCTTGGCAAAGCAATGCATACAGATCCGGACGTGTATAATGTAAGGGCTCTTCCAGAAAAATCAGATCATAAGGTTCCAATGATTTAGCAACTGCAACAGCGGTTTCCAATCCCCAGGTAGCCACACTGTTATTGCCCATGTGTGCATCTATCATCAACCAAAGGTTACTACCGAATTGCCGACGGACGTAAGCGGCTTTGGTTGCTTCAAAATCTGCCGCTTGGGAAGGATCGGTTTTTATATCAAATCCTTTTCCCTTGTTAAACGAACCTGCTCCTATTTTTACCCCTTTAAATCCAAGGGAAGTATAAAAAGCTATTTTTTCAGCTACTTTTTCCTGCGGATAATTACTCGGGCCCCCGGTGGCATAACAGGGGATACGGTCGTGCATTTTAGCTATCGGAAATTTATTTCCCCATTCTTCCGCTAATAACTTATAAACGGGCAATCCCCATTCTTTTCCTTTCAAATCCCATAACGCTGCTTCAATGCCTGCCAGCACATTGGCACCTAATCCAACACGGCACCAAAAGTTTCCACAGTGATACATTCTTTCCCATAACAATCGGATATCTGCTATATCATTTATATCTTTTCCAATAAGAACTGGCTTGAAAAAATCAACGATCTGTGGAATCACCTCCGGGAAAAAATAACCGGCATAAGTTTCTCCTATACCCCTTAATTTACTTTCTGTCTCGATTTGAACAAATGCAGCGCTCCGCCATTTCCTGGCCTCAGACAAGTATGGATCCAATGTGCAGGGACCTGTCAATAAAATGGTTTTTACATCTGTTATCTTCATTTATAACTCCTGGGAAAAAGTGGGCCACAAACATAAAGTTTAACAACAAGGTTCAGTTATACTTTTTTTTATAAACATAAAACTATTCTCCAGTTCGCCTGACGAGTATAATGCGGCTATCAAACTGTTTTTTTAAGGGCCATTCAATACCCACATTCATCAGGTACTCTCCAGAATATATGCTGGCACCGTATTTGTCACCTCCTGCAATAGTAAGGCGATATTTTTTGAAGCATCTAACCCTTGTAATTTCAAGACAGTAGAACCCTGATTTAAGGATTGAGCTCCTCCGGAGAGGGGTGCGCTTTGATCATAATTAGCTGTTACATATAAGGTCAGATTATAACAAAATACAACTGCTGAATCTTTGTTTACACTATTGTATTGCAATGCGCAACGATTATGATTAAAGGGGGAAACCAGTCGGTATAATATGCCTTGTTGCACTATCGGGCGTATTAACTTATCAATAGCTATCTTTTTCTTTGCCACAGCTATTTCTGATGGCGACCATTTTAAAATATTATCACTAATGCCTAAAAGTCCGCTCATAGCTACATCAAATTTAAAAGATAATGACGGCAGATTATTCTGCTGATAATTCCAATTTCCCAAAACCCATGATTCCATCGTATTGGCTGGCATAGCACTTAAATAACCATATTGAATGAACAACCTGTCCGCCGCCATAGTGTTGTCACTGGTCCACACCATATCCATGCGTGAGAGCATTCCCAGATCCACCCTGCCACCACCGCTGGTACAACTTAAAAAAAGAACGTGGGGGTGTAATTGCCGTAAGGTATCTATAAGACGATACAAGTTATTAATAAATCTTATCCGTACTTCCTGTTGCATCTCCGGTGTGGCGCCCGGCCAATATACATCCTCACCCAGATAAGTATTTTGATCCCATTTTATATAATCAATTTTATTGTCTGTTCAATGGTTCGGTAGTTTTTTAAAGGATAAGTAATTCACAATGTGTGGATAAAAAGGTGTTTAGCGGGTAAAAAATAAAGTTATCCCCAAGGAGGAGAAAGAGAAAAAAAGGCGGTAAT
>SCQT01000213.1 GCA_004322015.1 Chitinophagaceae bacterium | reverse complement strand
TTCTCCTTATGACAGTATTCCCGCTCAACCACTGATAGAGAATAACTCTCCTGTAGGTTACAGCGCTTTTATTAAAAGAAATCCTTCAGTGAAAAGTATGGCCTGGACAAAACCTGAAAATGGAGAAGCGCCAGTGGCCATTATCCGTTTAAAAAATGGGAAAACAGAAAGATATCATTTAATTGATACTTCAGAAATGAAAAAGGCCAGCAACGCCGGCCCTTCTGCTCCCCCTGTTGGACTTGAACCAACGACCCTCTGATTAACAGTCAGATGCTCTAACCAACTGAGCTAAGGAGGATTTTATTCCTTCCGTCTCCTGCGACCCGCTGATTAATCCCGCACCTGCGGGACTCTAACCAACTGAGCTAAGGAGGATTTTATTCCTTCCGTCTCCTGCGACCCGCTGATTAATCCCGCACCTGCGGGACTCTAACCAACTGAGCTAAGGAGGATTTTCCCGTTTTTAGCGGGCTGCAAAAATACATTTTTTTTGCTTCGCTCCAAATGGATTTTAGAGACGTATCAATTTATTATCAGGCTGAACCGATCACCTGTTTCAAAACATCTCGTGGCAGCTATTTCAAAATGCAGCATCACTCTTCTCTAATATTTTTTACCTTCATCACAAAATTTTAACAATGTCAGACAAAATCACAGCTTTCACGGAGCAGGTTAAAAACGGATACACTTTTGCAGGAAAATCCATCAGGATTGGCGGCGCTATGCTGGATCAAAAGGTGATTCCCGGCTTGGATGTTTACCTGCCCTTAAAAACCATGAACCGTCACGGATTGATTTCAGGGGCTACGGGAACAGGTAAAACAAAAACATTGCAGCTTATTTCTGAGGGGCTCAGTGATGCCGATATTCCGGTTTTACTGATGGATATCAAAGGCGATTTGAGTGGTATTGCCGCACCCGCCGTCCCAAACGACAAAATCCTCCAGCGAAGTAAATTGTTAAATGTAGATTTTAAACCGCAGGGATATCCAGTCGAATTATTGAGCCTGAGTAATCAGCCTGGTGTTCGTTTACGTGCCACAGTGAGCGAATTTGGCCCTGTATTGCTGGCAAAAATGCTTGGTCTCAATGATAATCAGGAAGGGTTGTTAGCTATGCTGTTTAAATTTTGTGATGACAATAAATTGCCTCTGTTAGATCTAAAAGATTTGAAAGAAGTATTAAAATATGCTTCGGGACCCGGAAAGGATGAATTATCCAAAGAATATGGACATATTGCATCTTCCTCTACGGGAACTATTTTACGCCTGATCATTGAACTGGAGGGACAGGGCGCTAATCTGTTTTTCGGCGAAAAGTCCTTTGAAGTAAACGACCTCTTGCGAACCACGTACGACGGTAAGGGAATGGTTTCCATAGTCCGGTTAACGGATATTCAGGATAAACCGAAACTATTTTCCACTTTCATGCTCAGCCTTTTATCTGAGCTTTATGCCACATTACCCGAAGTGGGCGACCCTGATCAGCCCAAACTGGTGATGTTCCTGGATGAGGCTCATCTGATTTTCCAGGAAGCGGGCAGCGTTTTACTGCAAAAAATCGAAACTATCGTTAAGTTGATACGTTCAAAGGGAGTAGGCGTTTTTTTCTGTACGCAGAATCCGACGGATATTCCCGCTTCTGTATTGAGCCAGCTTGGATTAAAAGTACAGCATGCTTTGCGTACTTTCACGGCAAAGGACCGGCAAGCCATTAAACAAACTGCCGAGAACTATCCATTAAGCGACTTCTATAAAACAGATGAAATTATCACCCGGCTTGGCATCGGTGAAGCGCTGATCACCTTGCTGAATGAAAAAGGGACCCCTACCCCATTGGTACATACCCTGCTCTGCCCTCCTCATTCAAGGATGGATATGTTGACGGATATGGAAATTTCTACTCTTATCAGCAGGTCATCTCTAACGGGCAAATACAATCATACCATTGATGAAGAAAGCGCTTATGAGATTCTTCAGGGGAAATTAAATTTAGATCAAACGGACCAGTCTGCCACACCGCCATCCGTTTCTGCTCAAAGACCTCAGCCCTCCGTGCTGAACGAGATTTTAAAAAGTCCCATGACGCGCCAGGTAGGTCGCCAAATGGGTCGTACCGTTACATCGGTAATTTATGCGCTCTTTGTTGGGGACGCTCATGAAAAGGCTTAAATAACTGTTATCATGTGGATAAAGCATGGACGAAGGATAGATAAAGCATGGATAAAGCATAGATAAGCCCTATATCAAGCGTATTAAAAGCGCACTGAAGAACTTGCCGGGAGCCGGATAGTTTAGGGAATTGCACCCATATAAAGGTCGGGGTATGAGCCTAACTCATCCCTTTCTACGTCAATCCTGCAATAATATTCACCGTTAATGCAATGATAGTAGCGTTATACCCAAAGGACAATAATCCATGCCATAAAGCTATCCGGCGCATTCTACGGCTGCTGATCTCCACATCCGAAACCTGAAAGGTCATTCCCAGCGTAAAAGAAAAATAGGCAAAATCCACAAAATCAGGATGTGGTTCATTGGGAAAATCCAATCCGCCGGCATGAAGTTCTTTGTTTGTTTTATGATCAGCATAGTATATATGAGCATACCGCGAGGCAAAAATGGTATGCACAAGACACCATGACAAAAGCATACAGGCAATGGCGGTAGGAAATTCCAACGCTTTATCATGAGCATTTAACCCGTGACTGACCAGGATTGAAATAACCGCCAGCATACTGACTGAGGTTGCCACCAACACAAGAATAAAGACTACTATACGGGTATCATCCTGCCTCCGGGCCTGTTCGCGTATTCTCTGAGGGATGGCGGTGTAAAAAGTAATCCATGTCAATATAAGCAAACAAATGCTGAAAATATCCCAGGCGAACAGAATGTGCAGCAGCGTCTTGGTCGTTTGAAAAGGGATCAGCAAAAAAACAATAACTCCAATGAAGATGCTGATCAGCAGCTTATGCACCCCATGCAGCCTGTTAATGAAAGATGGTTTGGTTGTGATCGTCATGCATTTCCATTTAAGAAAAAATACCTCCGGTTAAAATCTGAACCAGGAATGAAATCCCAAACCCGCTCTGAAAGGCCAGGGAGTGGCAATAAGGATAAGAATGAAGGCTACCAGGAAATAAACTAATGATTTGCTATGCTTTGTCCGGTCGGTATTTGCTCTCTTGACTACGGTCCTTCCGATATGGACGATAATCCAGGCAAGGATCATCATCACCTCATGCTCCACTGTAAAAAATCGCTGGGGGGCGTTCTGCATTACCGCACCGATCTGCCCTCCGCTCCAGTTCTCAGCCCAGCCGCCAATAAAGTATAACAGGATCCCCGTCAAAAATTGTAAATCCATGGAAATCATAAAGGACAGGCTGCTTTTGTTATCCCCGGCAGCATAAGCCTTGTTTCCGCTTAATCCGGCAATAGCCCTGAGGAGGGTCCAGACAGCTGTAATGATGACTGCCCAGCGAAGCCAGGAATGAATGACTAATAAAACGTTCATAAAAAAGTTTTGACAAAAATAAGAGAATAAAGCTAACGGATTGGGGAAATATGAAATTTAATTACTAATTTTGTTAGCAAAAGTCTTTTTTTACATACTAAATGGGTTAGTATATGCAAATGGACAGCGCATCGCTAAAAGAGCTGAGAGAAATTCCGGGCATCGGAAAATCCTTAGCTAAAGACCTGTGGAACCTGGGTATTCACGCAGTGGCAGATTTGCAGGGCAAAAACCCCATGCAGCTTTATCACAAGTTAAATGCCATGACGGGTGTAAGACAGGATCCATGCGTACTTTATACTTTCAGGTGCGCTGTTTATTTTGCAACAGAAAAGAAGCATGACCCGGAAAAATTAAAATGGTGGTATTGGAAGGATAAAACTTATAAGGAGTACCAAAGGTTTCAAAAGTCTCATGAGTTCCAGAGATCCCATGATTTTAGATTTAACATTAACCTCTGAAACTATTCTGGAACTATCCTGAACTTTCCCGAAGTCAATATTATATTAAATAAATATGAACACCGTTAATCAAAACCTCAAGTACCTGCGCAAGTTGCGTAACTGGACACAACAGGAAATGGCGGTCAAACTGGGGATTAAGCGTTCTTTGCTCGGCGCTTATGAAGAAGGCCGTGCTGAGCCGCGTACCGAGATATTGGAAAAATTGAGCGACTCCTTTCACGTCAGCATTGATGATTTGCTGCGAACTGAACTTGGCGGGAAACAGGGAGACTATTTGGAACGGCGCCGTCAATTGAAAAACGAGCCGCGTCAGGTAATTGAATTTGTACCGGCAAAAGCCGCCGCAGGATATCTTTCAGGTTATAGCGACATGGAATTTATTGAAGAACTGAATACATTCACTTTGCCGATGCTGGGCGCCGGTCGTTACCGGGCATTTGAAATTTCCGGGGACTCCATGCTTCCGGTTACTTCAGGATCGGTAGTAGTTGGCCATCAGGTTATTGGCTGGGACGACATCCGTCATAACCAGGCATACATTGTACTTACCAAAAGAGAAGGATTGGTTTATAAGAGGATTTCGAAAAATAACCGCAACAAAAGCAAGATCATGTTAGTTCCTGATAATCCACAATATGAATCTTATTCTGTCCCGCTTGAAGACGTCTTAGAATTGTGGCAAACTGATGCTATCATCAGCAGAACAGATACCCGCCAAAGAATGAATGTGAACCATTTAGCCGAAATGGTCAGTCACCTCCAGGAGCAGGTCAGCTCCCTCAAAAAAAAGATGAAATAAACTTCAAATCTCCTTAAATTGAGGCATCAAAAAAATTTTGGTCAACGATGCAGCGTTTTAGCCGATAATTTTGTCTTACAATCGAATTGCCTTGAGGAATAAATATGAACAGGCAGATGAAACGACGCTCATCAAGGGCTGTTTGCGCGGGTATGGTACTGCGCAAAGGGCTCTGTATGAACGCTTTAGCTCTACGATGATGGGGGTGTGTTATCGCTATACCCGTAACCGTTCAGATGCAGAGGATATTCTGCAGGAAGGTTTTATACGGGTTTTTAAAAGCCTGGAACAGTATCGTGCAGACGGTTCATTGGAAGGCTGGATCAGGAAGATTATGGTGCGAACGGCTATTAATTTTCTCAATAAAAACAAGAATCTGTTATTGAATATCGGACTGGAACAAGCGGGAGAAATTCCTGCAGGAGATAATAACAAAGAAGATCCAAATGGAAATGAGATGATGAAAATGTTAAACAATATGCCGGATGGCTATAAAACTATTATCAACCTGTTTGCCATCGAAGGATATTCGCATAAAGAAATCGGAGAAATGCTGGGTATAGCGGAAAGCACTTCAAGGTCGCAATATGTACGCGCCAAAGAAATGTTGATTAAACTGAACAATAAACAGGCCGGTATGCACACCTTGAATAAGTTAAAGGATAAAGCATGAGTGACTCAATGCCACATGATGATTTTGAAAAACGGCTGAAAAAGGAGGCGGAAGATTTTTTGCCCCAGCCTTCAAGCCGGGTGTGGGAAAATATCCATAATGCATTGCATCCCCGCAGGAGGAAGTATTTGCTTGCTGCGGCAGCCGCCGTCTTATTATTGTTAGCTGTGGGTGTTTACCTTTTGCAAAAACAATATGTTTCTTCACATACAAAGCCTTCTGTCGCAGAACAAATTCCGGATGGAACTTTACCCGCTCAAACGCCCCCCCCTCCATCCGATAATAGTCAATCCAGCAAGCAACCGGCACAACCCGTTGCCTCATCCGGCAAAATATTCACACAGCCACAAAAGCCCGGAGAAACTGAATCTGTTGGTTTGACCACGAAGCCGCGAAGTGGCTATACAGAAGATTCACAGAGAGATAAACCCACGGCTTCTTCTAAATCAGCCATAGTGATAAAGAACGACCTTCAAAATCCGGAACTATCCGCGCCAAATAAAGAAAAAGAACAAATGTCAGGGGCAAAATCGGGGAATCAATCCAGTGAAACATCCGGTTTGCCTTTGTTAGAAAATTTATCGCTTTTCCTTTCTATTCCTCATTCGAAAGACTACGTCGAATTATCCACATTCGCACATGCAAACAGGATAAGCAGTTCATGGATGATCCCTCAGAATGAAGGGAATCTTAGTTTTAGTAAAAAAGAAAATGAAAAAGTTTCTCGGGGGAAGTTATACAGAAAACCTTCCTATGAAATATTTTATACTCCCGGCATTGGCTATAGATCTTTGACAGAAGCTTCACCCGGAATGATGGCAGGCAACCTTTCTTCCTATTCATCATCTTCATTATCAAATTTAAAACAACAACCTGCATGGAGTTGGGCTGCCGGGGCAAGAGTCATTCTTCCTTTTGGTAAATCATGGTCTCTGCAAATAGGATTATCTGTTGAACAATTAAACTACAGCATCACGGCTTACGGAACTTATCCTGCATATGTTCAAAATAATAACAACTATTATTATTCAGCAAGTCCTTCAAGATCGCTTTATTTCCTGAGCACAAATGCCCTGGCTGCGGCAAGGCCGGCCGTCAATCATCTCCATAACAGTTACTTTTCTGGGGAAATCCCCTTGTTAGTGGATAGACGCTTTGGCAATCCGCGAAGGATTTCTCTGAACCTGGCTGCCGGAGCAGGATTAACTTATCTTTTCCACGCAAACCCTGTAATTTATTCACCTGTGTCAGGCCGTTACTTTACCGGGGCCGATTACATACGTAAGCTCAATGGAAATTTTCACATCGAAACATCCCTGTTTATCCCATTGGGTCCCACCCTAAAATTAGATGTAGGACCTTCCCTTCAGTATCAAATTCTTTCTTCTTATAAAAACTATCCTGCCATAAAAGAACGTCCTTACTTATTAGGATTCAAGACCGGCTTACAATGGGGAAGATAAAGGGAGCAGATCACAAAAATAAAAATGGTGGTCCCAGTTTACTTCTTTGTCTTCTGAAACAGGATATGTACGTTCAATAATCTCTCCCTTGCTGAATTTTACGGCTTTTTTAAAAATAGGTCCGTCATAAACAAACGAGTGGAATTCACCATTTTCGCCACAGGGATCCACGTTCCCGGGCATATCTTTCAGCAAATCCATGGTGATTTCTCTGCCCGCGAAAGAGCGGTCCAGGCATCTTGCATTCACACAAGTAATAATGGCCTTAAAGCCTGCATCCAGAAACTCCTTAATCAGTTCCACAGTATTTTTTTTCCAAAGAGGAAAGACAGCTTTTATTGCTAACAATTTTAATTGTTTTTCCCTGTATTCCCTTAGGTCTTCCAGAAAAATGTCTCCAAATACAGCATACCGGATATCTTTTCTTGCAAATACTGCAAGTTGTTCTGCCATTAGCCGGTTATACGTTTCCATATCCGCCCGCTCGGGGAGATAAGCTATTTGCAGTGGGATACCGATTTCCAGCGCCTGCTCTTTTAACAATTCTTCACGCACCCCATGCATGGAAACACGATGATAGGCGGAGCTGACTGTTGTCAAAAGATAATCAATACTTAGATCCGGGTTCCCAAGCATCTTATACAGACTGAAAGCTGCGTCCTTGCCACCGCTCCAATTGATAAAAGCATGTGTTTGTGTCATGTTGATACAAATAAATATCGAAAAGTTTATAAAAGTCGTACCTTCACATTCCTTTAAGATTCATCATATAAAACATTTACGGATGAAATTCGGACTTTTGCTTTTCTTGTTGGTCCTTATTTTACCGGCTTTTCTGTACGCCCATAGTGTACCCGAAGGCAAAGGTAAATGTCCTGATAAAAACAAAGTATCCTGTAAAAAACAGGCAGATCCTGATAATATAGAGGACTTTGTATTTCTGCTTCCCGCTTCCGATAAGGGGAAATCCTGCGCGGAAGAGAAGGCCTTTCATCAGGCTATTGTCAATTTCTATAAATGGTATCTTGAAAATAAAGACAAAATAACTACCGGTCTGTCCGGTGATGATAAGGGAAAAGATATGGTCCCTCCCTTCAACATCTCGTGGCAGACTTTACATGATTATTTTGAAATGATTCAAAGAAAATATGCAAGCTGGATTGAAGGACTTCAACCAGCCGTTTCGATGGAGAATTCAGGCGCTTCAGAAACCCCTCCTGCATCAAATAATGCAGGTAACACTTCTTCCATTAATTTTTCCAACCTGGTAAAATGATCCCATGGAAGTAAGTTTTCAGTACGATAAAGCAGCGGTGATCAATGCCCTGAGATACCATTTTCTGCACAGACAGGAAACGAAGATGTTGCGCATTTTATTTGTAGTACTCTTCTTATTGGGACTATGGGGCTATCTGAAAGGATTCTTCCCTTATGCAGTCGTATTAATTATTTTTATTGGAATTATTTTGCTGACGCTTGTGTTGTATTATGTACTTCCCAACGTCATTTATAAAAAAGCTAAAACCTTTCATGAACCTTCCATTAAACTGGAATTTAATGATGGCGGCGTTTCTATCGGCACCCACGCAGGCGCGCATCATGTATCCTGGCAAAGTTTCAACAGGGTATTGGAAACAAATGATTTCTATTATTTATACAGGAACAGTAACACCTTCTTCCTGATTCCCTCCAGCGCTTTTCCAAATGATACGGAGAGAAACGATTTTAGCGAATTACTGCACAGGCATTTCAGTAATTATGCAGTCAAATGAAGATCTATCCTTTTAATAGGCGTAACCCTCTTTATTATATTTATTCCTGTATTCCAGCGGAGATAATCCGGTAATTTTTCTGAATACGCTACGAAATGATTTGGTGTCAGAGTAACCGACATCATACATCACTTCATTGATATTTTTTCTGCTGGATTCAAAATATTTTTTAGCCGCCTCTATTTTCACGCGCTGAATGTATTCAATTACTGTGTTAGCTGTCGCTTTTTTAAACCGTCTTTCCAAATTCCTGCGGCTCAATGCAAGCATCGAGGTTAAATGTTCTACACTGATCTTTTCCTGGTAATTTTTCTCAATAAATTCCTGTGCCTGTTTTACCGGCTCATCATCATGATCCTTCTGCCCCTGGAAAATAATAAAAGGAGATTGTGTCTGGCGATCCATGTCCACCTGGAAAGTTTTGGCACATTGGATAGCGGCTTCCCTGCCTGCATATTTTTCAATAAGGTATAAAACAAGATTGGCTGACGAAAAAGAGCCGCCGCTCGTATAAATGCCATTTTCATCAGTTATTACTTTGTCGGTTACCAACAGCACATCGGGAAACATTTTTTTAAAATCATTGGCTGCACGCCAGTGAGTGGAGCAGCTTTTACCATTTATCAGTCCGGTAGCCGCTAACAAAAAAGCGCCTACACAAAGGCTGGCCACCTCAGCGCCGTTTTTATACTGTTTAATGATCCACGGAATTAATGCCTCACTTTGGGCAAGACCGGCATTAATATCGCCTTCGAAGGCCGGGATGATAACCAGATCTGTTTTTTTCAGATTCCTGACTGCAATATCCGCATGAATGGTAAACAAGCCGTTTTGCATGGTCACTTCTTTCTCATAACCGGCTATCTGTATGTTGAATACAGGTTTTTCTCCTCTTTCTTTATAAAAATTATTGACAAAAAGAAAGCCTCTGCGCGGATTGTCAATGCTTCCCAGGTTGCTTCCGGGGGTTGCCAGAATGGTTATATGCTTCATTTCTTTTTATTTCAAAGGTAAAAAATTAATTTGTCGCAAACAACCCTTTAAATCGCCGTTTTTGCACCCTCCCTAAACGACCATCTGATCTTTAATGGATACGTATTTCATTTATTTCTACGTATCTTTACGATATTAAAATAAACCAAATGACCACTAAACTCACATTAAGTCTGGATGACAAAGTTATTAACCGTGCAAAAAGGATTGCCAAAAGGCGAGGTAAAAGTCTGAGCAAAATGGTAGAAGAATATTTTAATTCTATTTCCCAAAACGAGAAAAATAAAGTCTCCATTGTGGCAAACATTGAAAAGAAGATGACTTCCTATTTCGGAGAATCAACCTTTCCCGAAGAAACTGATTTCAAAAAATTAGTAAAAGATTGGAAATATAAAGACTATCTTAATCAGAAAGGTTGACTTTTAATTTACCAATGATGGATCAATTCATTCTTTTTGCAGATACCAATGTGTTCCTGGATGCTTTTTTAAAAAGGGATGCCGGTAAAGATTGTAAAGAAATATTCATGATGGCGGAAAATTCTCAGGTTGAAATATTTACTTCACCAACATGCCTGATGACCATGATTTATTTTCTACAAAAAGCAGGAATGCCGATCAAAGCAGTAAAGGAAATAGTTGAGGCTTTGTTAAAACTAGTTTCGATTATATCTCCGGATAAGAAAACTTTTGAAACGGCTCTGAAAATGAATTTTTCAGATATAGAAGATACAATACCGGACGGCACTTCAAATAAAAGAGATCGATTTTTTTATAACTTCTAATATCAAGGACTTTAAAAATTCATCTTCTATCCTTCCAGTTTTAACCCCTTCCCAATTTTTAAGTGTCCATTCATAAGGCAATCATTTTCTGCACCTAAATACCTTATTGTCTCTTTTGGAGAAAATTATGGATAATATTGTCCTCATTTCATTTGTCGCAAACAACCCTTTAAATTGCCGTTTTTGCACCCTGTAAAACTCCCTGATTGATCCTAAGTTTGCATATATCAAATCATCATTGTTCATGAATAACAGCAAACTTACCATCGTGACAAAACTGCGCATGTTAAAACCTCCTGATGTGGTGTATGAAGCAATCGTAAATCCCCAAAAGATGTCAGGATATTTTATTGCAAAAAGCAGTGATAGAATGGAAACTGGAAAAAAATTGATCTGGAATTTTCCTGAATTTGATATGGATGTTCCCATACAGGTGGATAAAATCGAAAAGAATAAGTATATCTCTTATTACTGGGACGTAAACGAAAAGAAACATCTGGTTGAAATATCACTTGAGACAGATGGAAAAGAGGCAACTATTGTGACGGTTACGGAAAAAGAAGAAGATAATAACGAAGCCGGTATTAAATGGCTGAAAGGAAATACGGAAGGGTGGGCTAATTTTCTTGCATGCCTGAAAGCCTACGTGGAATACGGAATCAATTTAAGGAAAGGCGCATTCGATTTTCTGAAACAGTAAAGTATTTTTAAGACTCAACATTATAAAAACAAACACGATGAGCAATAAAAAACAGTTATTAATGCAATATGGGGTTCTGCACAAATGGTTCAGGAATGCTTTAGTTGATTTCACGGATGAAGAAACGAATCAACGGGTAAATAAAAATATGAACCATGTAAAATGGCTGGCAGGTCATATTGTGAATGGACAATATGCCTATGCACTCTTGGCAGGAGTAAAGACGGAGCGGAAGTGGAATGATTTGTTTGAAGGAATGGGTAAAACGAAAGCATTAGATAATTATCCTTATCCCGGAATTGAAGAAATAAAAGCGGAATGGGAACATCTCCATCAATCAGTCACGGTTAAGCTGGAAGAGCTGACAGAAGATGAATTGGAAAAAGAACTTCAGGGAACACCGTTAGGGGATATTAAGGTGATAGATTTATGGTCTTTTATGAACATTCATCAATGTTATCATATTGGCCAATTGGGAATCTTAAGAAGGGGCCTGGGGAAAGATCCGATGAGTCTTCGCTGATGGAATAATCATAGATATCCGGATCATTTTTCAAATTTCACTTTAAAAAACATAATCATGGAAACAAGCACTAAAAAAAAGCATCAGGTTGAAATAATTATCAACCTGTATGATTATCACACAAAATTATTCCTGAATGCACTGGAAGGAATTTCAGATAAAGATGCCCAAAACCGCATGGGAACAAAGGCCGCTCACATTGCGTGGATTGCGGGCAGTGTAGTATATCAAAGACAAGTGCTGGCTAACGCATTGGGATTTAAAGTAAAACAAACATCAGAGCATCTTTTTAAGGGCGGCAAGGGAGAAGGGCATAAAGGGATACAAGATCATGTCACTTACCCGCCGCTGAAAGAATATATGCAGGATTGGACCCATATTTCATCTGTATTAAAAGAAGGTTTAGTCAACGCAAGCGAAGATCAATTAAATGGGAAAGATCCTTATGAGATGCCTGGAGGCAATTATACTTTTTTTGATTCACTCACTTTTTCGGTCGACCGTGAATCGTATTGTATCGGGCAGATCGGCTTATGGCGCAGACTCCTGGGCTATGAAGCAATGAAATGGATGTAATAAATAAGAAACAGGATGAGAAAACTGATTTTATTCAATATGATTACTGCAGATGGCTATTTTGAAGGACAAGACGCAGACATTAGCTGGCATAAAGTGGACAAAGAAGTAAATGAATTTATGATTGAACAAATGAAAACCACCGATACGCTTTTATTCGGCAGAAAGACTTTTGAAGTAATGGAAGATTATTGGCCAACGAAAGAAGCTATTGCAGCAGATCCTGTCATCGCAGAAATGATGAGCAGCTATTTGAAGATAGTTTTTTCCACTACAAGAGGAAAAAGTGAATGGAAGAATGCCAGGTTCTTTAATGGAGCCGTCGTTGAAGAAGCAAAAGAACTTAAAGGTCAGGAAGGAAAAAATATATTCATTTTTGGTAGCGCTGATCTTTGCAGGGCCTTAATAAAAGGCAACCTGATTGACGAGTTCAGGCTGATGATCAACCCCGTCACATTGGGAAAAGGAAATCCGTTTTTCCGTTCAAAAATGAATTTGCAACTTTTAAAAGTAAAAGTATTCGGGAATGGGAATGTGTTGTTGTGCTACCAGCCTTTAGAAGAAAGGAATTAAAAGTACCATGGTTCACTAAAACATTTTAACAATGGACAATAATCCAACAGGGTTTTCTGAAATCGTATCGCAGGAAGAATGGTATAATGCCCACCGGGAATTCCTTAAAAAAGAAAAAGCCTTTACACATCAGCGGGATGCATTGAATGCCGAACGCCGTCGTTTACCCATGATGGAAATAAAAAGACCATACACTTTTGAAGGACCTGAGGGGAAAACAACTTTACTGAATTTATTTGAGGGCCGCCGGCAATTACTGCTTTATCATTTTATGTTCGCACCGGGTGTAGGGGGCTGGCCCGATGCAGGATGTGTGGGGTGTTCCATGTTTGCGGACAATATCGGACAGTTTACTTCCGTTCATTTAAAAGCAAAGGATATTTCTTTGGTATTTGTATCGCTTGCACCGCTTGCAAATATCGAACGATATAAAAAGCGCATGGGTTGGACGGTACCGTGGTATTCCTCTTCCGGTACTGGCTTTAATCGTGATTTTGGGATGACTACGGATAAAGGAGAAACGCATGGGATAAGTGTTTTTCTAAGGGATGGCGAAAGGGTGTTCCGCACCTATTTTACCTCCCAGCGGGGCACAGAAACCATTGGCAACACCTGGGGCTTTCTGGATATCACTCCTTTCGGAAGACAGGAAAAATGGGAAGATACACCCGAAGGGCGTCCGCAAAGTGAACCTTACCAATGGTGGAGGCGACATGATGAATACGGAAAGTAGAAAAGGGGGAGAAATGATAGAAGTTTTTAAAACGGATGTTTATTATCAATGGCAGGCTGATCACCTGACTGGGTTGCTTTATCAGCATTTCCCTGATTGTAAAATAAATTTTGATTTAGACGATTGCGATAAAATATTAAGAATAGAAGGAGAAAATTTTACCGGTGAGAAAGTAAAAATGATCGTGAATGAGAACGGGTATCTATGCGAAATTTTAGAATAAGTATACTATATCTCTTAAACAATAAAAAACAACTCATCATGAAAGCAGTAAATCCTTATCTGAACTTTGACGGCCAAGCCGAAGAAGCCTTCAATTTTTACAAATCCGTATTTGGCGGAGAATTTATGGGAACCGGTATCATGCACATGAAAGATACACCCGGCGCAGGTGAGATGAATCTTAGCGAGGAAGAAAAAAACAGGGTGATGCATGTAAGTCTCCCCTTAGGGAACGGGCAGGTGTTGATGGCCAGCGATATAGTTCCTTCCATGGGACATAAGCTGACAGTAGGCAATAACAATTACATTTGTTTATCCACCAGCAGCCGGGAAGAATCTGACCGTATATTTAATGCATTATCTAAAGATGGCGTAGTAGAAATGCCCATGCAGGATCAGTTTTGGGGTGATTATTATGGTAGCTTTAAAGACAAATTCGGCGTTTGCTGGATGATCAGCTATAGCAAAAATCGATAAAGATGATTTATTCAACATTAAATCTTCTGTTCTATGAAAAATCCTTCAGCCAAAAATATAAAGACAATTAAAATCATATACTGGATAAGCACGTTGCTGGTGGCCTTATTTGAACTGATTGGCGCCCTGTACATGAACAGCGAAGCGGCTATCGAAGGTATGCATCACCTAATGTTGCCCGATTGGTTTCGCTGGGAAGTAAGCATCGGACATTTGATCGGAGGGATATTGCTTATAGTACCTATCCCAAAACGAATTAAAGAATGGGTTTATGTAGCATTTGCGATTGATTTTATCTCAGCTTGCATTGCTTACTCCGCCATTGATGGTTTTGGTGCAAATGCTATTTCTCCATTAATCATTTTAGCTTTATTGATCATTTCGTACATCTGCTATCACAAAATAATAGCCGGTAATTCTATAAAAATGAATTCAGATAATCTCGTCAAGTCATTTTCGTGAGCATCTGGTTAAAAAAAATAAATTTATATGGAGAAGAGAAAAATCATTACTGTAGAAGCTACCATAAAAGCTCCGGTAGAAAAAGTATGGAATTACTGGTCAGCGCCTAAGCACATTGTGCAATGGAACAATGCTTCTGATGACTGGCATACGCCGCGCGCAGAAAATGATTTACGCACCGGTGGTAAATTTTTTTCCCGGATGGAAGCTAAAGACGGAAGCTCGGGGTTTGATTTTAGCGGTGTGTATGATTAGGTAAAAAAGCATGAGCTAATAGCTTATTCAATAAGTGACGGCAGGAAAGTGAGTGTGACTTTTTCCGGGGATAAAAATAAGACCAAAATAACCGAAACCTTTGAGGCGGAAAACACCCATTCCATAGAACTACAGAAAACAGGGTGGCAGGCCATTTTGGATAGTTTTAAAAAATATGTGGAAACTCATTGATGAATTAGTCATAAAAACTAATTACTGTTGACAAAAATTCAAAATACAATCCTAAATATCCGGGATTAAATTTCAATAATCCATACCTTCTTTGAAGTTAGTAATGTTTGAAATTTTAGATTCGAAGATTGGAGATTATTTGCTATTTGTCATTTGGTTTTTGGATATTGATTCGTCAGTTTAATGAAATAAAAATCGCATATTAAAAATTATAAGTCATGAAAAACAAAATCACTTATTGTCTCTGGTTCGATCCTAAAACTTTGGGAGCAGAAGAGGCGGCAAAATTTTATACCGGTGTTTTTAAGAATTCGAAGATGACCGGGATCACACGAAATAGCATAGATACACCTTCAGGTAAGGAAGGGACAGTGCTTACTGTGGGGTTTAATATCGAAGGACAGGAATTCATGGGGCTCAATGGAGGCCCGGAATTCAAGATCAATCCTTCCATATCCTTCTTTGTTCATTGTAAAACAGAAAAGGAAGTAGTCCAATTATGGGAAAAATTATCAGAGAATGGTACAGTACTCATGCCGCTTGATAAATATTTTTTCAGTAAAAAGTACGGATGGATACAAGACAAATTCGGCGTATCCTGGCAACTGATTTTATCAGAAGATAAAATAAAGCAAGTGATCGTTCCTTCACTGTTATTTGTTGGCAAGGTTTATGGCAAGGTGAAAGAAGCCATGAAGTTTTATACTTCGGTATTCAAAGATTCAGGGATTGGAAATGTTTCTCCTTACGGGGCAGGAATGGACCCGGAAAAAAAAGATTCTATTGCGTATGCCGAATTTCAGCTTGAAAAGCAATGGTTCTCCGCCATGGAAAGCGCCCGTGAGCATCATTTTTATTTCAATGAAGGTCTCTCTTTTATAGTAAACTGCGATACTCAAAAAGAAATAGATGGCTATTGGAGAAAACTATCTGCCGTGCCGGAAGCAGAAGCATGCGGCTGGCTGAAAGATAAATACGGCGTATCCTGGCAAATTGTTCCTGCCAATATTTCAAAACTGTTACAACACAAAGATTCTGAAAAATCAAAAAGAGTCATGAAGGCAATAATGAAAATGAAAAAGCTGGATATGACGAGTTTGGAAAATGCATAATGTTTCCAATCATTTTTCATCGTAAATAAACTATTGAGCAATGGAAAAGCAACCTGTTAGTACAGTCTTAGAGGATCACAAAATCTCCACACATGAAGAATGGCTGAAAGCCCGCCTTGATTTACTTAAGAGAGAGAAAGAGTTGACGAGACAAAGTGATGAAGTAGCCCGGTTACGGCAAAATCTGCCTTGGGTCAAAGTGGACAAAGAATATATATTCGACACGGAGGAAGGAAAAGTATCTTTCCCTCATTTGTTCAAGGGACGGACACAACTCCTTATTTATCATTTCATGTTCGGCCCCGATTATACTGCAGGTTGTCCACATTGTTCCTCCATGGCAGACGGTTTCGACGGGATTAGAACTCATCTGGCAAACCATGATGTAATGCTCTGGGCCGTGTCCAGGGCGCCGTTTGCAAAACTGCAGGCATACAAACGCCGGATGGGATGGACATTCCCCTGGGCTTCTTCATTTGATAGTGATTTTAACTATGACTTTCACATTTCATTTAGAGAAGAACAACAACGTGTGGGAAATATTGAGTATAACTACAACAAAGGGAACGTAAGCTCCCGTGATGCTACAATTAAAAAAGAAGATATAGCGCCGGAGTTCGGAGTTAAAATTGCCGCCACCACCGGTACGGACTGGGCAACTTATGCACGGGAAGCGCCGGGGATGAGCGCCTTTGTGCTTATGGACGGCACTGTTTATCATACTTATTCGACCTATGCCCGTGGATTAGATGCCTTGTGGAATATTTATCAATGGCTGGATCGTGCTCCATTAGGCAGGAACGAGAGTGGTCTATGGATGCGTCGCCATGATGAATATGATCAGCAAAATAAAAATGAGGCCGGAAATTGTTGTCATTAAATCCTTAGGGAATTAGACCGGATGTTCAGAAGCCCGCATGAAGAGGGAACGGAATGGATCGCAGGTAAAATCCCGAAGGTGGGGGTGCATATCATAAGATTGTATTTTCTAACGAACTGAAATCAAACGGAGTTGCCCGGAACCGATTAAAGAATGCCCAACCAAATTTTATATGAATATACAGGAAGGAATCAAAAAGTATATTAATAGCCAACCTGAACCAAAACACACTGACATGCAAGCGTTGCATCGCCTCATACTGCAAGTAATGCCGGGATGTAAATTATGGTTCCTGGATGGTAAAAACAGTGAAAATAAAACTGTTTCTAACCCTAATATTGGATATGGAGCTCGTACCATAAAATATGCTGATGGGAAAACCAGAGATTTTTATCAAATCGGTATCAGTGCAAATAAAACCGGAATTTCTGTCTATGTCCTCGGTATTAAAGATAAGACATACTTAGCCAAAACGTATGGGAAAAAACTTGGTAAGGCGAACGTGAGCGGGTATTGCATCAAGTTCAAAACGCTGAAAGATATAAACATTGATATACTTGAAGCGGCAATACGATTAGGCCGTGACCTGCATCCGTGAAACATTTGTGCTTGCCCGAAGTGCAGTACTTTTCATGCAGATTAATACGAAAAATAAAGCCATCATTTAAATTATCAAATATGGAAACATTTTCATTGGACAGCGACATCAAAGTATTTTATGTAACGGCAGCCTCTTTTCCGGAAGGTATTTTAGATGCACATGCTCAGCTTCACAAACTCGTACCATTTGCAATTGACAGGAATTATTTTGGTCTCTCGCGACCTGAGGATAACGGGGGCATTATATACAGAGCTGCTGCCGAAGAAAGGACTCGGGGTGAAGCGGAAAAGTATCATCTCGATACCCTTACTTTGAAAAAGGGAAAGTATATTTACAAAATGGTAACGGATTTCAGGAATGACCAGGGAAGCATTGAACATGCATTTCAGGATCTGCTTACCAGTCCAGGCCTTGATCCACAGGGATATTGCGTAGAATGGTATGCAAATGATAAGGAGGAAGTGAGGTGTATGATACGGTTAAAGGATTAGCAATAAAAGCAGGATGGTAAAGAAAATTCCAAATAACAAAAAAGTTCTGTCCATAAACTAAGAATTTAAAAGCATAGATCATGGAAAAATCAAATTCACTGCAAATGGATGTCTATGTAAACTACAATGGGAATTGCAAAGAAGCATTCCGGTTTTATGAGACTCACCTTGGCGGAAAGATCACCCAAATGATGACCCACAGGGAACTCCCTGATTCTTCCAACCTGCCCAAGTTACCCGAAGGCTGGTCAGATGCTATCCTTCATGCCCGTATGGAATTAGGAGGTATGATGCTCCTGGGAGCGGACATTCCCAATGCGGAACCTATGCGTAGCGCATATCTTACATTACAGATTGAAACCATAGAGGAAGCTGAACGGCTTTATAAATTATTATCGGCTGATGGCAAAATTTTCATGAAGATGGAGTCCACTTTTTTTGCAAAAAGGTTCGCGATCGTGCAAGATAAGTTTGGTACCTCATGGATGATTCTCGGTGCGGAAATGGCTCATGAATGAAGCTGAGCTTTGAATCACAGCAAGGATTGAAAGCAGAAATCAGCCTTTTATTTGAAAAACCAGCTATCTGATTTCATGTTCACAAGTTAGTTGCAGTTCTTTGGCGACAATACCAACTTCATAGGAGCAAACTGTAATAAAATTTCGCTGCGAATCTTCAACAGTTGTGTTTCGGGGGCAGGGCAGCTAATCAACAAAATTAAATCCATGTCAAGCACTATATTTTTTACAAACGGCTATTCAGCCGTCAACGGGTTGAAAATGTATTATGAAATTCATGGAGAAGGAGAGCAATCGGTTTTAATCCATGGCGGTGGTTCTACCATCCGGACTTCTTTCGGCAAAATTTTACCCAAACTGGCAGAAGATTATCAGGTAATAGCCGCAGAGCTGCAGTGTCACGGGCATACTAATGACAGGGATGCACCCGAGAGCTTCGAGCAGGATGCAGATGATGTGGCAACACTTTTACATAATATGCAAATTCTCAAAGCGTCTTTTTTAGGATTTAGTAACGGTGGAAATACAGCTATGCAAATAGCATTCAGGTATCCGGAAATCGTCAGCAAACTAATACTGGCTTCTACATTTTATCAGAGGGAGGGATTACCATCTGGCTTTTTTGAAGGGATGAAACAGGCTACATTAGACGTAATGCCTGCTGTTCTCAGAAATGCTTTTCTCGAAATAGATCCCGATGAAGATAAGTTGCTGAACATGTTTGATAAAGACAGGGAACGCATGCTGCATTTTACCGATTGGAGAGATGAAATGCTTCAATCCATCAAAGTACCCTCATTAGTAATAGCCGGCGACAGGGATGTGATATCGCCTGAACACACAGCTAAGATGTCGAAGTTAATCCCAAACTCCCGGCTAATGATACTTCCTGCTGAGCATGGTGCATACATAGGTGCGGCCGAAAGCCAGGAAGCAGGAGATAATATAATCGAATTAACTTTATCGGTGATAAATAATTTTTTAAAGTAACGGGATTAGTAATGAAAAGTAAAAAGGCCTTGCCTAATAATATTGATGAATATATCGCCGGCTTCCCTGAAGATGTCCGGGCTGTTTTACAGCAGGTTCGTAATACCGTTAAAAAAGCAGCGCCCGATGCTGAAGAAACAATTAGTTATGCCATGCCGGCTTTTAAGCTTTACGGCAAACCTTTGGTTTATTTCGCCGCCTTTAAAAATCATATCGGCTTTTACCCTTTGCCGGAAGGCATAAAGACTTTTGGGAAGGAGCTTGCAGGTTATAAGACAAGCAAAGGTGCGATACAGTTCCCTTTAAGTAAACCCATACCGCTTAATCTGATAACCAAAATCACAAAGTTCAGGATGAAGGAAAATAAAACTTAAGTAAGTATTATGACAAACAGTTGAAAGGGGTTATATATCTGCCTGAAGAGCATTTACCTTACAAAAGCGATAATCACCCGGCTCATGAAAAAACTTATCGTTTAAAAACACAGGTCTTCTCTATAGAGAGAGCTGCCTTATCTGATACGGATTAAGCTTCAATATAGCAGAAACATTTTATACAAGTCCGCTTACCTTATCCTTACTCAATAATCCACTATATATTTCTATCATCTGGCTTGCTGAAATGAAAGGAGTAAAATGATGCGCATAAGAGAATCCTTTTTGTCTCATTATTTGCGTTACATGCTCGTTGCGCCAGACCTTATAGATCGCTTGTGCCAATGCATTTTTATCCATAGGATCAATAAAAATAGCTGCATCACCTGCGGTTTCTTTAAAACAAGATCCAACCGAAGTAATAACGGGAGTACCACACTTTAGCGCTTCCAGAATGGGTAGCCCGAATCCTTCAAAAATGGAAGGGTATATCAGTACCCTGGCCAATTTATAAATGACAGCAAGGTCACTTTGAGGCAAAGGTCGCATCTCCGACAACCATATTGCCGGATGTACATGATCATGATCCAGCAGATAAGCTTTCACTTTATTTTTGTAATGATGTCCACTGCCTACAATGACTAATGGTATATTGCCTGGCAATAGCTCCAGAGACTGAATGAGTGTTAAGAGGTTTTTTCTCTCTACCACAGAGCCTACATATAATAAAAATTGGTCGGGCAAATGATATTTTAACCGGATATCATATTGTCGTATGGCGGGTATATTCTCTTCAAATACATTATCACAAGCCTGATATATTACCCTTATTTTTTCTTCCGGTACATGGTAAAATTCAATCAGATCTTTCCTGGTTTGTTTACTTATCGCAATAACTCTGTCTGCGAACCGGCAGGCATATTGTGCTTTTCTCCGGTATATGATAACATCTGCCGGATTATACTGATGCGGATACCGTTCAAATATCAGATCATGAATAGTCACTACCGTTTTTACAGGTAAGCGATGAATACCGAAGGGAATTTCATTGCTTAATCCGTGGTAAATATCCAGTCGCGTATTTTCGATATCTCCGGTCACCCATTTGCTCCGCCACAAGGAACGAAACATCCTATGTAACATACGTATAGGCGTGATTACTCTTACGGGGTCCTCCCCTGAAGAATCGAATAAGCCTGGAACAGCCGGAGTAAACAAATAATAATTATTGTCTGGAAAATAATCTTTCATCGCCGAAACCAAAGTCCTGCTATAGTTACCTAAACCCGTAGTGTTCCAAAAGATCCGTTTTGCATCAAAGCCTATGTTCATGATATATACCTTGTTGATAAACAAAAGAACTCTTTTTCGTCCGTATAATATTATCTTCCAGTTGATTAATGATAATATCCCAGTTATATACCTCTTTTAGCTTCCTGGAATTACGATCTAAAAAAGGAAAATGATCCTTTTTTATTAATTTCAAATTCAGCAGAAAGGAAATATCAGACTCATTATCAAAATAATAGGCATTGCCATCCAGCACTTCCTTATTATAAATATTATTGTGTGCAATGATCAGACACCTGCAGGCCATAGCTTCCAGCAGGGACGGGTTAGTTCCCCCTACTGAATGACCATGGAAATATAAATTAGAGTAATACCTGAGATTATTTAAGGTTTTCAGATCATATATTCCTTCTTTGAAAATGATGACCGGTGAATGATATTTTTTATAAAGTCTTTTCGAATAATTCCCCCCATCCATACCCACAATAACAAGCTTTCTGTTTAACCTGGCATCTATGAATCCCTTAATGATCACCTCTATATGATTCTCCGGAACAAAGCGGGAGATCATCAGATCATAATCACCGGGAGTAAGTCCGTAATTAATAGGTATGGTGGGATCCGGATATTTAAACAGAGTGGCTCCATAAGGAATATACAAGGGCTCTTTACCGAACTTGTCTTTAATATAATTTTTAATCCTGATGGAATCTGCTATTAGGATATGGCTTTTATTCACCGCCAGTTTTTCTGCAAACCGTAAAAACATTCTGGAAAACCTGTTGTATTTATTTCTTTTCCATTCCAACCCGTCCACATTAGTAACCACATAAGAACACCTTGGGAAAAGAAAACTCCAGATGCTGCTGCTGGTATAGCCTAACTGTAAAATAATATCAGGCTTCCTTTTTCTGGCATCCAGAATACAAAGGAGGTCATAGATAAACTGCCCCATCGTTTGTCCAAATTTATGTCCATCATATTTCCGGACTATTTCCACACCCTGCCAATCATCCCGCTTCCATTCGTGAGACGAAGGATTATAAACCAACACCTGATAACCTCTTTTTACCAACATAGGGCCTATCCTGGAAGCAAACTGTTCAAAGCCTCCATAACGATTGGGTATCCCTCTCGTGCCAATAATTGCAATTTTCATTCTACAGGATTTAATTCACTATAAACAGAATCTTTCTTAGATGACCTGAAATAATCTGTCCAACGAGTGAGGAAATTTCCTCTGTCAAACTCTTTGAATGAAGGTGTAAATGCCAGCACCCAGATCACGTATTCTACCACATTTGTCATGAAGCTTCCGGTAAATTGATAAGTGAACATGAAAATAAACATCGCTAACTGGTAATAATTCTTCCAAACTTTACACTTAAAAAAGAAAAATATTGTGAAGAATATCCTGATGACCAAGCCCACTATCCCATAAGTGGCCATTGTATCACTCAGGGTATTCGGTATTCTGACTATGGGAACCTGGTAACCGTAATATTGCTTAAACACAGGTACACCTATTATTTTAACCTGTCCCAGGCCCACCCCGAACAGGATGCTTTTTTCTTTTAGAATTTTCATGGCCAGGATAAAGGATTCGTAAGTCCTCCCCCTGAAGGAAGTATCCCTGCCGGTGAAAATATTTCGTATCCTGAAAAATAACGGATTACCCGGATCAGCTTTTAAAAGAGTAACCACACCAATGACCGCGATCAAAATACCGAACAGGAGAAAACGTTGAACCGACTTCTTTCTGAGGAATAATTTTGATTGAAGGCAGGTCAGACTAAAAAGTGTAATACCGATACAGGCAATAACTCCATAAGACATGGAAAATAAAAGCGGTAGGGTAACCATTAAAAACAACAAAACAGCATGCTTCGTTTTAAAAAGCAATAGCTTCAAATAAAAATAAACGGCGACCGGAGCAAACAACAAGGAATAATAAGAGGCTTCATAAGTAAATAATTTTAACCTCGGAAAAGAGGCTGCTCCAGGAGAAATCTGCTTTAAATACCAAAATGTTTTTTTTAATTCAGGATACCGGAAGACCCCTAATGCGATAATAAATAAAATAAAATTAATGATCAGGATCTTCCTGAAAACAGTGTCTAATGGATAACTTTCCTTTATAGATACGTAGAAACAAACAGCAAAAACCACGGCAGTAAAAAACATGATATACGACCTGTAATAATAATATGGTTCAGCATTATAATAGAAGTGTATGAGAATGAAAGGGGTTGTAAAAATAAAAAAGTAGATCAACAGATGCAGTTTATAATGTTTGAACAGCCACCATAAAAAGACAGGAGCTAACAGATCCGTATATAATAAACCCTGCGGAAGAAAAAGTGAATTAAAAAAGAAAAACAAAAGGGCCGTCAGCAGAAAAGTTGTTTCTGAAGAAATAGCTAACCGTGCATTATTCCTCATTGAAGAAGTATCCATTTTCTTTACTGATTAAGACTATTTGCTTCCCCTCAGACAAATGGAAAATGTCCTGCACATGATCCAGATATCGAGATATTGAGACCAGTTTTTAATATAAAGGATATCCCAGAATACGCGATATTCCATCTTCTTCCTGCCGGTTATGCGAACCCTGTTATTCACCTGTCCTAATCCGGTAATGCCTGGTTTCACCTGAAAACGGAACGCATAATTATTAATGATTTTTTCATAAAAGATATCCTCATGTATCATGTGCGGACGCGGACCTACCACCGTCATATTACCTTTTAATACATTAAAGAATTGGGGTAATTCATCCAGATGGTACCTCCTCATAAATTTTCCAAAACGGGTTATCCTGGTATCATCCTCCCTGACAGGTTCTACATCCGACTGAGTATTGGGATACATACTGCGAAATTTAATACAGGTGAATACTTTGCCATGCAATCCCTTTCTTTTTTGAAGAAAAAATAGTGAACTTTTTGAATCAAATTTGATAAAAATGGCAAACAGAGGAATTATCCATGACAAGATAAATAAAATGGCTAAGCAGGAAAACAGGATATCCAGACATCGTTTTATTACTTTTACATAAGAGGTATTTTGCACTATCATCTGATCAAGAACAACTTGCAGGTCCACAAAAGGATGGCTGTGCATCTCTTTAACATTGAGAGAATATCCACCTGCCTGTGATAGAGATTTATATTCAAAATCATCTTTATAATAACCCAGCTCACATTGAGGAACTTCTTCCACTTCGAGAGAATGCAATTCATCCATCTTATCCTTATTTATACTTGTAAATCGTTTAGGAATTATAGAAAGTTGCTTCTATCATTTTAAAATGACCGTTTTAAAAAGCAACCACGTTCAGGGTTATTTCGTTTTTATCCACAAGATTCGTTGTATATGTTTTACGTCGTTTTGTATTCAAATTCATTCGGAGAATCTAAATGTGAATAACTTCAGGAATGACATATTAAAAGTATTAGCATACTTCGATATGTTCCATTATCCAATTTCAGAGAAGGAGATCATCCTGTTCCTGCCGAATAAAAGCAGCAGGTTTTCTATCAGTGACCAGCTCCATCAACTGACTTTAGATCGTATCATTTTTCGCTTTGGTGATTTTTACACATTGCATAACGATTTACAATTAATGCACAAGCGGTTAGCCGGTAACAAAAGAGCTGCTGCCGACCTGTTAACAGCTTACCGGATCTCTAAATTCCTTTATCGCTTTCCATTTATAAGAGCTGTCAGCATTTCAGGTTCTCTATCCAAAAACTTTTCAGATCCAAAAAGTGATATTGATTATTTTATTATCACCTCACCGGGAAGATTATGGATAGCCAGAACATTCCTGCATCTATTTAAAAAGCTGACTTTTTTATCCGGAGTCCAGCATCATTATTGCATGAATTATTTTATTGATGAAGAAGCGCTGGTAATAGAAGAAAAAAATATATTTACTGCTATCGAAACGGTTACCCTCCTGCCCATTTGTGGGAACGACACCCAGGAAAACTTCTTCAGCGCTAATCGCTGGACGGATCATTTTCTTCCCAACTGCAGGATAGTACCTAAAGAGAAATATTATACAGGAGAAAAATTACGTATTAAGAAAGTGATAGAGTCTATATTGAATAACCGTTTGGGGGCATGGATGGATGATCAATTTATGAAAATCACCTCGAGAAGATGGGAACGAAAAGACAGGAAGTGCATGGTAAACATGAAAGGGAACAGGATGGGGATCATTTGCAGGAAGCATTGTTGTAAACCCAATCCGGCATATTTCCAGAATGAAATATTAATGCAATATGAAAGGAAGATAGAAAGTTTGAAATATGAGTTTTTTGCTTTTAATAAACCATGATTCACTTCATTCAAACTTTTTTCCTAAATGACAGAATCACATAATCGCCGATAAATTTCCATGGATATCTGCATTTTAAAAACTCTTCCTTTTGTTTAAGCAAGTCATACAAGCGGGGATGTCTTTCAGCAAAGTTTTCAATACCCGAAGGAGGGACACAAACACAGAGTCCTTCATAACCGATGAGGTCGAAACCAGGTTTTAATTTCCCGATGATAGAAGAAGGATGATAATACCAGCATCTGAAATTGACACCTTCAATACGGGCTTTAGCGCCTCTTTTCCCGCAAAACCTTCGAAACGCCGTTTTGAATTGCCCTTTAAATGCCATTAAAAATTCCCAAAGGCAAAAGGACGGCAGGAATACCAGGGCCACGAAACCACCCGGTTTTAAAAGATCAGAAAGTTGATTGAGTAATTGATCTATCTCATCAGTACAATTAATCCCTGCAAAATTAGAAAATATCAGGTCGTAAGGCCCCTTGTCTTGCAGCTTGCTAAGTGAGGTGAATGAACATTGTTCGGTGGTTATGCTACCACATAGATTCAGCCGCTCCGTTTTATCATTTATTACGGACAACATACGTGATGAGATATCTGTTGCATGCACTTGAAAATTTTGTTTTGCAAAATAGATGCTGTCTTCCCCCGTGCCTGCATTTAGTTCTAAAATACTGCCGGGCGATCTCAGGAATTGCATCACATGATCTCTTACTCTTTTTCTTTTATAGGCAATGATAGTATTAGGGGAATATAAGCTATCAAATACTGCAGACTGACGGTCGAAAGCCTCCTGTACTTTTTTAGCATTACCGGTATAAGCAGCTTCAATCATAGGAGCATTGCGTTTTCTATTCTGTTCAATTTTCTTTTTGATATAATAGTAGCCGGATAATAATACAATACCGAGCCGGCCTTCCTCAATCTCTTTATCAGTGGAACGGAAGATCTGGTGAACAAATGTTTCATATTTTCTTTGGCCAGATGTTTATGATAATTTTTGTGTACATACCTGTGCAGTTGTTTATAAAATGAAGGTGAATAGGTGTTTCTGAACATCAGCATCAATTCATCGGAATCTGTCCAATGTGATTTCTCTTTCAGTTCTGCTTTTACCTCTTCATAAAAAGCAGTTCCAGGCAATGGATAAGAAACAGAAATGCCGATCTCATGGGGAAGAAGATCATTGATCATTTTGATCGTCATTTTAATGTCTGCAAACACTTCACCCGGATAACCGAACTGTATAAAAAAAGAAGGTTTAATGCCGTGCTTCTTTAACAATGCTGCGGATTGATAAATTTGTTCCACTTTGGTTCCTTTATCCATTGCATCGAGGATTTTCTGAGAGCCGCTTTCAGCGCCCATCCATACGTTATCACATCCGCTACGAGCCAGATCTTTCACAAAATCCTCTCTAATCAACAAGTCAGGACGGCATTGTATTTTATACCTGATCTTAATATGCTCTTTTTCCATCAGACCGGCAAATCCGGCTCCCCAATTCGGCTTTAACCCAAAAATATCGTCACAGAACCAGATATGATCAAAATGAAATTGACCTCTTAACCATTTAATCTCACTTACTACATTTTCAGGTGACCGGGCATGATAACGATTGCCGTATAAAGGCTTGGCGCACCAGTTACACTTATAGGGGCACCCGCGGGTAGTTGCCATATTAATTGAAAAATATCCCGCATGTTTCAACCATAGATAACGGTAGGGTTCAATGTCAATTAAATCCCACGCGGGGAAAGGCATTTCATCTAAGCCGGCCATAGCCGTTCGTCTTTCATTCAATATCGTTCGACGTTCTTTCTTAAATATAATTCCTTTGATTCCCGAAAAATCTGTATCACCCTTATTCAGTGCATTAATAAGTTCAAGGAGGGTCATTTCACCTTCTCCGGGAATTACAAAATCCGCTCCGGCATTTAAAAATTTTTCATACGCATCCGTGGCATCCGAGCTTGAAACCACTACCATACAATTATTTTCCTTTGCCAGAGCAATCATCCGGAAAGCAGCCTTCCGCATATTGGTCAGGCACATTTTCGTCAGATAATTAAAGCCATCGTCGTATAAAACAAAGATATCCGGGTGGTTTGCCGTTATATACCGTAAGAGTTCATCAGGTCTCTTGGCAAACATAGTATCGAACAAACTCACCCGGTATCCATTATGCCTTAATAAAGATGCAGCATACAAAGTCCCCAAGGGAGCATAAGGAAGTCCCGTTTTCCACTGCTTTGGATCAAGCCTCAAAAAGTAGGAATGTGAAAAAAGAATATTCATTGTCATATATTGTTCATGCAAATACGGAGGTTTAAACGATCATATTACTGCACGCGGCGACAGATTCAGATAGCATACACATTTTTTACAAACAGGGTTTTCATTCATATCTAGAGTTCTTCTGAAGTTCAAGGCGCTCTTGCTATTCAGAATTTCAGGTAAAGTATTCTTTCTGATATTACCTGTTGTCTGATGAAAGAAACAAGGTTTAACAGATCCATCTGCCTCAATAACAGCCGAAACCCAGGGCGCATTACATTTTTTTTCGGGAAAAGGATTCAATCCGTAATAGGCAGCATAATATGTATAAATCCTTTGAAGCTTCTCTGCCGGCTCCGCAATGAAATGCTTTTTAATATCACCCGAATAACAGGAAATAATTTGATTAATTATTTTTTGAAGTTCGGGAAGATCTTCTTTACTTAAAAGCAGATCATGCTGGCGGTTGTCATCCCAGAGGATTTCCCTGTTAAACGCATGACTGCCGACATCCGCAGGCAGAAAACTGATCCTGTCAAGTCTCATGGCATGGGCACAATCAATAATGGCGGTCCATTTCCTAAAGTTGTAACGATGTATGACAGTACGTCCGCTGATCTTAAAATCAGGTTTTAATGTTTTCAAAGTAGTTACTGAATGAAAGAGTTTCCCGTAAGCGCCCGGAACATTACGAATATTATCATGTGTTTGCTCATCTCCGTCTAAGGATATAATAAGTTCATCTATATATTTAAGGATATCTGCTGAATGTTGTCTAACAGTCAATCCTGTGGACAACAGCGTTATTTTAATCCTTTGTTGTTTCAGCATTTCACACAATCTGAAAAAATTCGGATGTAAAAGAGCCTCACCCCCGGACATTACAATCCTTCGCGTTAGCAATTTTTTCAGAGAAGATAAAAGTCTGCTCACATCCTCTTCAGTGAGCTGTCTCCGGTTTTTATTTCCCTTCCAGATATCACACATCACACAGCGGCAGTTACAGGAACTGTTGGGCATTAATATAACGATGGGAAGCGCAGTGATCCTGCCGGTTTGCAAAGTACGATACCGTTGAAAAGTCTGATATAGTGGTAATGAGATCATGTTACTCGTTTTTTACCCGGATCCAATAAAATGAATGCATATTTTTTATCAAAGGGCTTTGTCTGATAATAATATTTTTCATAAAATGACATTTAAAAGAAACCAATTCAGAAAAGGAATGATGAAAATAAAACGGTATCATTTCAGGAAATCCCAATTGAGTATAGTATTTGACAGTACGTTCCCTGGCAGCCGCTACTTCATCGGCTTGATAAAACGGGGAATCTATAATATGTATTTCACCACCGGGCTTTAAATAATATTGCAGAATATGGTTAAGAATACTTTGAACAGACGAGAAGTATTGAATGGAGGCTGCCATTACCACTATATCAAACAAATCTCCGTGAAGATCTATTTTATTAAAATTACCTTGTACGAAGTTCAGGTTGGGTCTCTGTGAAAAGATACGCAGAGCTTGCCGCAGTTCGGTGATATTAGTTTCGATGCCGGTAACATGACTTTCCGGAATAACGGATAATTGATGCGACAGCCACCCGTTTCCGCAACCAATTTCCAGGATATTCAGCGGTATTTCTTTTCTGCTCAGATATCGTATTAATTTCTCCGTTGACTTTTTTCTTATTATCCATTCTTTGTAATGAGGATGGAGGGAAGAAATATCCGGCAGATTTTGTACTTCTTCATCTGAATATAACCTGTGCTCAGCTTCCCTTAACCGTATATAAATGCTTTCAAAGACGGGTGCGGAAGAAAGAGGCAGCTTCTTATGCACAGGCCTGCCCGGTTCGATCGTGATGATAAAGTTATTCTCTAATAGGTTACTCTTCCTAAGAACACAATTTAACCTCCACTCATATTGATCAGCCAGTTGATGAATAAGCCCGAAGTTGCAGGCATCACATAGAACCATGACTGCTGTTGATCCGGTATGCAGATAATCTTTTAATCCGCTGAACAATGCCTGAAAATATTCTCCTTTCTCTCCGCAATACCACGCATATTCAGCATAATTCCCTGGATTCTTTTGATAGTATGGCGGATTGACGGCTATTATATCAAAAGCTTCCCGGGGCAAGGATTCAAACATATCGGAAAGAACGATCCTGATCTCCTGACGATTAATCACAGCATTCTTTTTAAGGCATTCAACAGCTACCGGATTAATATCTGTGGCCGTTACCCTGGCTCCACAGCGGGCTGCCATCAATGAGAATAAACCGCTTCCGGCCCCAAGTTCAAGAACCGTTTTCCCGTGCAGAGAAAAGTGAAGCATATAATGTAACAATAACTTCGTACTAAAAAAATATTTGGGATGGAAAACGCCCGGCGGTATCTGCAACATAAGACCTTTGTAAGAATAAGTTCTGCTTACAGCCAGATGCTTTTCCAACAGCGGTTTATACACCGCTCCGGCAATATATTTTGCTACCTGATTCGTATTTTGTTGTCTTTATTAAAACCCGTCAATTTCAGGTTGACGATATTTCCATAATATTTGCAATGCTTTCAATTCATAAGGCCTCCAGTAAAAACCGGTCAGATAACGTGGCAGGGAAAGTGCATGTAATATATTTCGTTTGACCTTATTTAACCTGATATCGGATACTGTAGAGTAACAACCATTCAAGACTGTTTCGAAATCCTTTATTCTATTGATCATGCGGGGCGTCAGCCAGGGTGTCAATGGGTTTTTACGTAAATCGAAATTGATCCAATGCGGGCTGATCCATTCTTCCAATGTCCGGGGAAAACGGAATCCGTCTGCCAGCACCTCATTATATAAGGTAGAATCTTCTACAGGAACAGGGCTATACACGTAAATGATTATTTCAGTATCGGGGTTAATGGATTTGATCTCTCTTATAAAATTCAAATCAAAGTCAATTTGTTTCATCACTTCTTTCTTAGTAGGAAAAGGAGTTCCTAATACAAAAGAATACTCAGGTATGATATCAAATTTTTTCATTCTTGCTGCAAACCGCTTCATTTCATCAGCGCATAATGTGCCGCCTTTATTCATCTTCTTAAGCACCGTATCATTCCCTGTCTCCGCACCGAAGAAGATCATCTTACACCCTGCTTTACGCATGAGTTCCAGCGATGTATCGGAATATTTATTAATCGTATCAATCCGGCCTTCTCCCCACCATGTCATATTTTCCTGAAGAATGAGCCGGCTGAATTCCACTGTTCGTTTTTCTGAAACAAAAAAATTATTATCATGAAACTCTATAGCATCCGCGTGCCATCTATCTTTAATATATTTGATATCCTGATAAACCATAGCTGCAGGTTTGGCCTTCCAACGCGCATTATAAATGGGAACCACAGCACAAAAAGAACAGGAGAACGGGCAACCTACACTGGAATGGTAAGCCAATGTCCTTCTTCCCAGATAACCTTTTCCCAAATATTTTTCTATCGGATAAAACGAATTTAATTTCTCATAGGGAAGAGAAGGTAATGTTTGCTGATCAATCAATTCTTCTTTTTGATTCCTGATGATTCTGCCGTCTGATTTATATATAAGACTTTTGATACGCTGAAGAGGCAAACCCTTTTCAAGCGCATGTATAAGTTGCGGAAAAGCATGATCGCCCGGACCATATATCACGTAGTCCACATAATCTGCCTGTATCACTACCTGGTATTGGTTAGAAGCAAAGTACCCGCCCCATACCATTATTGTCTGCGGGTATTGCTTCTTTACCTTTTTTGCCAGAGGAATGGCCTGCAATAGTGAAGGGCCGGGCATAACAGAAAAGCCGACATATTTAAATTCTCCCGAAGATAAATAGGCACTTATCTTATCATACGGTTCCCGTTCACAATTTCCATCAACAATGACCCACTCATACAGCCCCTCCACGGAAGCAGCAATGCTCATAATGGAATTGGGGATCCTTCTTTTAGCACGTGCACTCCTGGGATTAAATAAAAGTATTTTATTCATATAGCCGGTACCAAACATTCATTTATTAAACGATATTAAAAATTAAAGGGTTGCCCATGTGGAAAGATGATCATCCTGGCAAAAAGGAGACGACAGGACGACGCACGGCATACATCGCCGGCAACTTCTTTCAGATTCTGTCCGATCTATATATAAATATGTATCCATATCTTTTAAAATGGAAATTCATGATCGGGAATTCGGTATGAGAATGAGTTAAAGTTTTTTCAATAAAATGATCAGCAGGATAGTTTCCGCTACAGAATATTATGATCATGTCGCTTCTTCTTACAACGATCATCAAACCGCGAATGACAGGATGGTTCGTGAAGAAGTAAGCAGCATATTCAGGCAATATGTTTCGTATGGAAACGTACTGGATTTTGGAGGCGGCACAGGGTTGGATCTTCCATGGTTAGTCAGGGAAGGATATTATGTTTACTTTTTAGAGCCATCTGTTCACATGCGTACCATAGCAAAACAGATTCGATTGTCTTTTGCCGATAACATGCCTATGGTTTTCGTGGAAGAAATGACGGATATTTTTCAATGGACTCCATCCACCCTTCCCTTTTACGAAAAGATGAGTGGAATTCTTCTCAATTTCGCTGTCCTCAATAGTATAAACCAACTGATCATATTTTTCAGGAATATAAGCATGGTATGCAAAAGAGATACTTTTTTGGTCATGACTCTGGTAAGTTCTCAGCCAAAAAATATTTTAAAAAATTACGGTGCATCCCAATGGATAAGACAGCTTATTAAAGGAAAATCAGTGATCGAAACACATTATAATGATATGATCCATCAAACCTTTTTGTATTCGGTGCATATCATTAAAAAGTTTGCAGGCAGGCATTTTAAATTTGTCTCCTGCCGCCACATTCCGAACTCAGATTTTATGATCCTCATACTTGTTGCAAAATGAAACCGGTGCTGATTGATTTTTCTTTTGATTTATTACCGGAACTGACCACTCCGGAAGAAGCGCTGTGTACCCATGCCGCCGGATTTGGGTATGCGAAGTACTTATGGAAAAAATTCAGGGTGATTATTATTGAGCAAATCAAAAACGAGGGAGACATAGACTGCGATCATGTACGTTATCACTTTTTTAATACCAAAGGCAGTATTGCCCGTTTCTTTAATAATTATCGCCACTTTATAAAAAGAAACAGACCCGATATTATTTTAATCCAGGGACTTATATTTCCGTTAGAAATTATTCTCCTGCGGTTCATATCGGACAAGCATATTGTCTTTATAGCCCAACATCACGGAGAAGAACCCGGAAAAGGCATTAAAAAAATCCTTCAGAAAGCGGCAGATCTGTGCATCAATGCTTACCTTTTCACTTCACTGGATAATGCACAAAGTTGGGTGAACAAAAGGATCATTAAGGGGTATCATAAATGTTTTGAAGTATTGGAAGGATCTACCTCTTTTGAAAAACAGGACAGGGATCAATCGAGGGCAAGGTTAAATATGCAAGGCCACCATAATTTCCTTTGGGTAGGGCGGCTGAACGCAAACAAGGATCCGCTGACAGTTCTGGCAGCTTTCGAAGATTACCTCAATATATGCGCTGAGGCAAAGTTATTTATGATCTTCCAGGAAGAAACCCTACTTCCTGAATTAAAGTTCATTTTAGCAAGTAATGAGGCCCTTTCACAAGCAGTCTCCTTTATCGGAAAAATTGCTCATGAAGAACTGCCCTTCTGGTACAGCGCTGCCGATTTTTATATTTCGGGCAGTCACAGGGAAGGAAGCGGCTTCGCTTTATTGGAAGCTATGGCATGCGGATGCATTCCGGTGGTTACCAACATTCCTTCATTCAGGAAAATCACAGATAACGGAAAATACGGATTCTTATATGAGCCCGGAAATGCTCACGCTCTTTCCGCTACTTTACAAACTCTGAATAAAATAAACAGAAAGAAGGTCTCTGAAGATATCATTCAATACTTTGTTGAAACACTTTCTTTCAAAAGTATTGCCGACAGACTAAGTAGTGTTTGTGAAAAACTGATCTCAAAATAGCGCCATAATCTGTTTCGTTGCACTGTTCATTGAATAAGGAATAATCTCTTCATGATCCAACAGATCAGATTGGAGCAGTCTTAACGTCATTAAATACATCTCATAGGTCGAATTTACAGTATGCCAGTGAGGAAGATCCCGTTCCATAGGCCGTTGAAAGCTGATGACATGCGCACCGGCGCTCAGCGCTTCCAGGCAGGCCGAACTGAAGCCTTCATAAGCCGAAGGATGCAAAAATATTTTTCCATGATGCATGACCGCAACCAATTCATCATGAGAAATTTCATCCATCAGCTTCAGATTATGGCTGATATGCAATTGCCTTATCTTTTTTTGCAGCATCTCTTTTTCAGTTCCCCTGCCAAAGAGCAGTGCTTTCAGATCAGGAAAACAAGACGAAAGGGATTTTACTATCTCGACGAATAAATGATATTGCTTTAAAGGGATTAATGATCCTGCTCCGAGAATATCAATAAATCTACCCCCGGTACACGCTCCGAATGAATTCTTATTAACTCCGACAGGAATGACATGTGCAGCTTTTACTCCATGATTTTCATAAAATTCATTTTGCAGCGCATCAGAGATAGCTATCAGCTCCTGCGGCTTTGGACGGATCAGTTTCACAACACGATTGTTTTTTCTGGCATCCTGCCCTAATATCCAGCAATAATGAGGAATGTGATAGGTTCTTGCCAGCCAGAATGCGGGTAACGCATGCGCTGAACACCAAAAAATCACTAAGCCCGATATTGAATTTTCATCTTTTAATTTTTTTAATGTGTTCCATATCTTGATCCAGGCAAAACGCGTGTAGAAACCCTTTTGAATATTCAAGCTGATCACACGGATATGATTCCATAGATAGTCTTTGCCGAAGGCAGGATATTGAACCGTCACGATGATGATCTGCAGTCCGGGAAAATTTTCCTGAAGCATGACAACAAATTGTTGCTGGGCGGGCAGACAGTTGGAGTCTGATTCGTCAGCCGGAAATCCGGGAGTAAGTATGATCAGTGTCTTTTGCATAAAGATCATCTAAAGAAATAGTTTTATTGCAGCAGGA